>CAYFYS010000265.1:0-4113 GCA_964347365.1 uncultured Rhodospirillaceae bacterium
GGGGCCCGTCGCGGCCGGGCAAGAACCCGGCCACAAGATTGCCTAATGCGCCAAGCCCACCGCTTCCTCCGGGCGTTAGGTGGAAACGCCGGTAACACCCCGGCTTTTCCGCACCGGTCGATTTCGCAAGGCGGCACCCGCGGGCTCAGGCGTCGGTGCCGTTCTCGACCCGGCGACGCAGGGCAGGTTTGGAGATCTTCGCAGCCCCGCCGGTCCGGGGCATGTCGGCAAGGATGCGGATCTGCCTGGGCAGCTTGAAATCCGCGAGCGCGGCGGCACAGCGCCGGTTGACCGCAGCCGTCAACGCGGCCGGATCATGCCCGTCTGCCGCAACGACGAAAGCCACCGGAACCTGACCGCGCATCGGGTCGGCCTTGCCCACCACCGCTGCCTCGCGCACGCCCTCGACCTGCAGGATGACGCGCTCGAGCTCGGCGGAGCTTACGTTTTCACCGCCGACCTTGAGCATGTCCTTTGCGCGGTCGCAGAAGCTGAGCATGCCGTCCTCGTGCAGGGTCACGAGGTCGCCGGTGACGAAGTATCCGCGCTCATCAAAGGACTCTGCGGTCGCCGCCGGATCGTCCAGATATTCCTTGAACAGCGACAGACCCGGCTGGCCGCCGATGCGCAGCGCGCCGGTCTCGCCCGGTTCGACCGGACGCCCGTCGTCCCGCAAGACGGCCAGGCGGTATTCCGGGGCCGGGCGGCCGATGGCGCCGTCGCGCCCGGGCAGACCCGGATCGCCGATGATCCCGTGGGTGATGATCTCCGTCATCCCCCACCAGCCGAACAGCGAGACGCCGAAACGCTCCTCGATCCTGGAATCGAGAACGGCATGCCCCCAGTTGCGGAACCAGTGCCGTTGGGGTACCGCCTCGCGTAGGAGCGCCTTGGAACAGAACGGCACCAGCGAGGCCCAAGTACAGCGATATCGGACGGCCGCTGACCAGAACTCCCGGGCCGAAAAACGCGGCTGCAGGATGATGCGCCCGCCCGCCCACAGGCTGGCCATGGCGGAGTAGATGCCGGAGATGACGTGAAACAGAGGAAGCGTGACCAGATGGCGGTCGGCATCGGTCAGACGTTCGTGATTGGCCGAGACCTGGGCACCCCACAGGACGTTGTCGTGGGTCCAGACGACCCCCTTGGGCCGTGCCGTGCTGCCGGAGGTGTAGTGGACCGCAACCGGCCGGGCGCCGTCGCCGATGGGCGCGGGCGCCTTGGACGGATCGGCATGGAGCGTTGCGAACCGCGCCTCGCGAGGCGGCCGGTCGGCATCGTGCGCCTCGGCGCCCGCATCGTGGTCGATCACCGCAAGCCATTCGATTCCGGGGCAGGCCTGCTGGACGCGCGCGGCGAGATTGGGTTGGGTGATCGCCGCGATCACACCGGAGTGCGCGGCGAAATACGCCAGCTCCTCGCCGGTCGCGCGCGCGTTGGTGGCCACTGCCACCGCGCCCGCACGGGCGAGCGCGTGCCAGGCGATGAGATACTCCGGCGCGTTCTCCAGATGGATCAGCACCCGCGCACCCGGTCGGACCCCGCGCCGGGCGAGACCGCTGGCAACCCGCGCGACGTCCTCGGCAAACGACGCATAGGTCCACGATTTCGGGCGCCGGCCGAACGGCGTCCATGTCAGGAAGGTCCGCCGGCCATGCGTTCGCGCCCGGCGCAGCAGCAGCCATCCCATGTCGAGGCCGACATACGGGCTCAGGTATGCCTTGCCGCCTTCCACCGGACCTCTTCCCCTCACGATGCGGGCGGCGGCCGACGGGTGTGGAAATAGGATTTGCCGCGTTTGCGGATGACGGTCTGCCCGGTCTGGTTCCGAAGGCTCGCCAGGACCCGTACCAGCCCGCGGTCGGGGCGGGTGCGCGAACGACGTCGCTCGATGACCTCGACGTGGAGTGAAAGCCGATCGTTGGGCCGGACGGGCAGAAGAAACTCCAACCCGTCGACCCCCGGTGAGGCGATCACCGCAGCGCGCTTGATGTAGCATTCGTACTGCATGCGCTGCATCAGGGCCGCGACCAGCCAGCCGCTTGCGATCAGGCCGCCGAACGGGACCTTCGGGGCCGCGACGGGATCGGTGTGAACGGGCACGGGGTCGAACTGCTCCCCGAATGCGACGATGGTCTTCTCGCAGACCGTCATGTCCCGCCATTCGAAGACCCTGCCAAGCGTAAAATCTTCGAAATAAAGCGTCTCCTCGTGATCGGGCGAGCCTGTCGGGCGTTTGCCTTCCGGCGGTCCCGAACCGTCGCCGGGGCAGCTCACGTCCGGTCCGGTCCGAGGGGCAGCCGGGCGAGCCGACCGCGCCCGCGCAACAGCTCAAGATGGTGAAACGCGAGATAAAGTCCCGCCGCCGCCAGGGCCGTCACCGCGATCGTGGGGCTCTTGAGCAGCACAAGAACCGCCAGAGCGAGCCGCAGAGAGACCTCGAACCCGGAAAGCTGCGCAGTATCGAACCGGCTTAACGCGCTGGCTACCAGATAGAGGGCAACGGCCAGCCGAAACAGCAGCCAGGCGAGACCTGCCAGGTCGATGGTGCCGTCGTAGCCCGGCAGCCAAGTCCGTCCGGCGCTCACCCCGCCGTCCAGCGACTGGGCGATCTGGGCCTGCTCGATAAGCAGCAGCTCGGGGTAGAACGCGAACACGAAGGGGATCGTGAACATCACGATCCCGACCCGCACGGCTGCGAACCCGGTCGACAACGGCTCGGCCTTGGAGATGGTCGAGGCCGCGAATGCGGCGATGGCCACCGGCGGGGTGATCGCCGATGCCACGGCGAAGTAAAAGATGAACATATGCGCGGTGAACAGCGAGGTTCCGAGCGCCACCAGGAGCGGTCCGATGATCAGGATGACGTTCACATAGGCGGGCAGGGTCGGCATCCCCATCCCGAGCAGGATCGTCGCCAGCATGGCGACGAACAGCGCAAGCAACAGGTAGACGGACCCGCCGATCACGATCTCCTGGCCGAACACGCTGAAAGTCGATATCGACTTGAGCCAGTTGAGAATATCGATGGTCATGATCCCGGTGACGCTGGTGAAACTGACGCAGACATCGATAACCGCAACGGCGACCAGCAGCAGGAACAGCTCGGCGATCACCAGCCCCGCCCCGGAAAGCGCCCTGACCACTTTCGCCGGCGCGCGTCGGATCTCCGGATCGAGGAACAGGAGAACGACCAGCAGAGCGACCGCCCAGAAGCCGGCCGAGTCCGGATCTCCAGCGGCGTTCTTGATGAGCTGGAGAAGCCACGGCAGCGCTTCTCCCGACGACGGGTCGTGCCCGGAAAGAAAACCCAGAAGCCCCGTGCCGATGCTGTCCTTCTTACTGAGCAGGAGACCGAGGATCACCACGATCGGCCCTGCGATCATCGACAGGTTGATCCAGTCCCGTCGGGACAGCTTCTGTTGCTCCGAAAGCGTCCCCACGGCGGCCATCTTCGCGCGCCGCGCCTCGAAGACGACGGTAAGGAACAAGCTGAAGAAATAGGCGAGCGCGGGCAGGAACGCCGCGATGATCACCTGCGAGTAGGGCACCGTCGAAAGGGCGGCAAGCACGAAGGCGGCAATCCCCATGACCGGGGGCATGATCTGCCCGCCGCTCGAAGCGGCAGCCTCGACACCTCCGGCGAAGGTCGGCGTGAAACCGCTTCGCATCATCATCGGGATCGTCAGGGTCCCGGTTCCGAGCACGTTGACGACGGGTCCGCCGGAAACCGTGCCGAACGTCGCCGAACCGACGATCGCGGCGTGCGCCGGACCGCCGCGCAGGCGCCGCGTGACCACGATGGCCAGCTTGATCAGGGATTGCCCGCCGGCCGAGGCGCCGAACAGGGCACCCAGTACGACGTAGGGAAAGACGATGTTCACGGTCACGCTCAGAAACCGCCCGAGGATGGCGTTCGATTCCTGGATGATGGCGTTGCGCGCCGCGATCACGCCTGCCGAATAGTTCCGTATGCCTTCGATTTCCGTGCCGATCGAAGTCGTCAGGTACCGGTTGTCGCTCCAGTCGAAGTACCAGACCGCAGACGAGAGCACGGTGTAGAGCGCGATGGCGAGCGCGACCGCGATGATGGGAAATCCCCACGCCTTGATG
>CAYFYS010000266.1:0-4089 GCA_964347365.1 uncultured Rhodospirillaceae bacterium
AAATCGACCGCCTCCTGCACCCGCCGGCGGTCTCGGCGGTGTGGTTGAAGAAGAAACGGACCCAGCGCTCGCCGTGGCCGACATGGAAGGTCTCCTCGAAGTTCACCTTGCGCAGCGAGCGGGCGAAAGGCGCATAAGAACAGCTCTCCTCCAGGTCGGTGGTGGTGATATAGCCGGCGCGGTCGCCGTAACACATCGAGACCACCGATTCGATGTAGTCCTCGTGGGGGAACTCCAGCATCTGGAAGGTACGCCATTTCTCCGGGTCGCGCTCGAACAGGAAGCCGTGGGTGTCGTAGCCGAAATCCTCGAGGATGCGGTACATCACCTGGGCGTGGCCGAGCTCGTCCTGGCATGCCGCGGCGATGGCGATCTTGTCTTCCAGCGTCGGCGAGGTCCTGATCGCCGGCGAATAGGTCGGCAGCGTGACCACCTCCAGATCGGCGGCGATGTGGATGGTGTTGACCAGCACGTCGCGGTAGCGCGGCGTCATCTCGTCCGCGTCCTCCAGCACGAAACCGGCCTTGATCCGCTCCTGGAGCGCCCGCTCGCGCGCTTCCGTGGCCGGATCGGACACTCTCGATGCTGCCATGTCATCTTCCTCCCACTTGCGGTTCACCTTCCGAGCCGCGCCGGCCGGCGCCCACCCCGTCGAGCACGATGCCGCGCATGGCGCGTACGAAGCCCGGACCGTCGAGATCGCGGCCGCGACGATACCACTCGACGAAACATCCCTGGTTGACCGCCATCAGCATGCTCGCGGTCTCGCGCGCGCCGAGGTCCGTGCGCAGGACGCCCTCGCGCCTGCCTTGCGCGACGATCTCCTCCAGGAGTGCGGCAAGCCGGCCCATCAACCCGTCCAGCCGGCGCTCGATCGGATCGTCGGAGCCGTGGAACTCGGTGGCCATCAGGATCGCCAGCATCATCAGGGCGCCGTGCTCGGCGCCGACGCCCGATTGCGCGTGCATGAACGCGACCAGCTTGTCCCGCGCCGAGCCGCCGCGCCGCCGCACCGCAGCGATCGTCGGCTCGACCGTCAGCGCTTCGACCCGGTCCAGCAGCGCCAGCAGCAGCCGCGCCTTGGCGCCGAAATAGAAATAGACCGCACCCTTGGTCAGATCGGCCGCGCGGCCGATTTCCTCGACCGACGTGGCAAGGTAGCCCTGGGTGATGAACAGCCTGAGCGCCGCCGCCAGCAGCCGCTCGGTCGACGCCCGGCGCTGTTCCTTCTTGGTCCGCGGGCCGCGCCTTGCCCCTTGCGGAGGGGCCGGCGGCGCGGTCCTCACGGCTGCGATCGTCTCCATGGCTGGCGGTGGGGTCCCTGCACGGTCGGATTAGCATACCGAGCGGTCAGTATCCTATTCCAAGCGCCCGGTTTCAAGCCGATTCCGAGGCTGGATGACATCGCGACCCGTCGGGACGGTCCCATCCGCGCCCCTCACACCGGCCGCAGGGAGGGATTTTCCTCGACAGCCCCGAATTCTCCGCCCGCTCGGAACGGCAGGGTGATCGCAAGGCTGGTCTTCGCACTCGGCATTGCCTACATTTACCGCAGAGGCGTTCGTGCCGGCGCGCCGGCGCGAAGGGCGGTCGGGCTTTCCGGGTCGCGCCGTGGGCAAGAGCGAATACATTCTGGTCGGCGGGCTTGTGTTCCTCGGCGCGGTATCGTTGCCGCTGGTCAAGGACGTCTATCTGGTTCAGAACATCGTGCTTGCGGTCTGCAGCGGCCTCGGCTTTCAGTAGCCGGCCGCAGCGCGGCTCAGCGCCCCTCGCGCCGCCAAGCGAGCATCAATGCGCCCAGGCCCAGGATCAGCACCGCCACCGCCGGCGGGAAGGGTACCTCCAGGACGCTGAGCACGCGGTAGCCGCGGTTGTCCAGAAGCCCGAACCAGCCGCCGCCGGCCGCCTTGCGCCCCGCCCGCACGCGCCGGAGGGACGGCAAGCCGTCCTCGAGCCAATGGATCCCCCCGCCGGTCGCGCGGACCAGCCCTTCCAGGCGCCGCGGCGAGGCCCGCATGTCGGAGAACTCGACCGGGTTGATGCTGCCGACGGCTGCCAGCGCGGTGCGCTGCCCGTCGCTGATGCGGTAGAGCCCGATCTCATCGGCCGGAATCCGCGCGCGGGCCCGCCCGCCCGGCGCCGGTTCCAGCACCACGGTGGTGGTCTTGCCCGAAGGTGTGCGCACCCGCACCGGCGGATGGTCGGGCGCGATGCTGCGACGCAGGATCGTCAGCCCCCGACGGTCGGCGACCGCGCGGAGGTCGTCCTCCTCCAGGTCCGGTTCCTTCATCAGCCAATGGGACAGCCGGCGCAGGATCTGCGAATGCGGTCCGCCGGTCTCGAAGCCGCGCGCCCACAGCCAGATATGATCGCTCATAAGCTGGGCGATCCGCCCCTTGCCGATGCGGTCGACGATGAGGAGCGGCTTGGCTTCGGCCCCGCGCATCAGGGTCAGACCGCGCGTCGCCTCGACCTCGATCTGGCGAAACCAGCGACCCCAGCGCGACAGGCCGTCGGCCGCGCCCGGCAAGTCGGCGGTCACCGGATGACGCCGCCCGACATCGGAGAGGATCGGCGCGAGCCCGCGCTCGAAGACCCGGCCGGTCGGCGCTCCCGGCAGGATCGCGCCCAGCGGCGTGCGGTGCAGGCTCAGCGCCGAAGCATAGGACGGGCCCGCCGCCTCCAGCACCGCACCGCCGTTCTCGACGAACCGGACGATGTTCTCCAAGTAGATCCCCGGCAGCACGCCGCGTCGACGATAGCGGTCGAAGATGATCAGGTCGAAATCGTCCAGCTTGACCTCGAACAACTCGCGGATCGGAAAGGCGATCAGCGAAAGCTCGTGCACCGGGGTCGCGTCCTGCTTCTCGGGCGGCCGCAGGATGGTGAAGTGGACCAGATCGACCGACGGGTCGGCCTTCAGGAAGTTGCGCCACACACGCTCGCCCGGGTGCGGCTGACCGGAAACCAGAAGCACCCTGAGGCGTTCGCGCACCCCGCTGATCTCGACCACGTTGCGGTTGTTGAGCATCGTCAGCTCATCGCTGCGGCCAGCGACCGCGAGCGCGACGATGTTGGCGCCGGCATGATCGATGTCCACCTCCACGTCCCGCGCCACGCCGATCGGTACGGCGAGCCGCCGCCGGATGCGTCCATCGCGCGCGATCGTAAGCTCGGCAAGCCCGCCCTCGGCACCCCGGTCCTCGATGCGCACCCGGATGGTCGCCTTCTTGCCGACCAGGGCGAAGCCCGGCGCGCTGTCGATGAACAGGGTCCGGTCGCGCTCCACCCGCCTGCCGGTCAGCACGACATGCAACGGGCCACCGAAGGGCGGCGCGCCATTCTCCTTGGGCACGTCGTGAATCTGCCCGTCGGTCAGCAGGATCGTCGCCGCCATGCGGCGGCGCGGCACGTCGGACAGGCCGTGCGCGATGCTCTCGAACACGCGCGTGTCCTCGGCCGAGGCCGCGAACCCGCCGGCGCGCACGATGCGCACCTCCAGACCGTTGAATCTGTCCAGCCGATCGATGATCCGCGCCAGCGTCGCTTCCGTCCGGGCGCGGCGTCCGTCGATCCCCTGGCTGGGCGAGTCATCGACCACCACCGCGGCAAGATCGGGTATCGGCGCGCGCTCCTCATCGATCAGGGCCGGGCCGGCGAGCGCAAGCCACAACAGCGCCATCGCCGCAGCCCGCCATGCCGTGCCGCGCGCGCGCCTGAAAGCGCCCAGCGCCAGGACGATCAACGCAAGCCCGCCCAGCACCGATAGCGTCGTCCAATCGACCAGTGGGGCGAAGGCGATGCCGGTCATTGCCCCAATCGCTCGATGATCGCGGGCACGTGGACCTGATCGGTCTTGTAATTACCGGTCAGCGCGTACATCGCCCAGTTGACGCCGAACCGATAGGCCATCTCGCGCTGGCGTTCGCCGCCCGGGACGGCGGGAAACATGGCGTTGCCGAACTGGTCGACCGCCCAGGCCGCAGCCCAGTCGTTGGCGCCGATCACCACCGAGGACACGCCGTCATTGTGCCGTCCGCCGCGGCGCTCGACCCAGATCCGGCCGCCGCTCCACCGCCCGGGAAAATC
>CAYFYS010000267.1:0-4076 GCA_964347365.1 uncultured Rhodospirillaceae bacterium
ACCGTCGGGCTGATGCCGCCGATCCGTTTCCGCCATCCGAACATGGTGCGCCTCCGATCCTGCGCGATCATCGGCCGAACCGGGGCGTCTGGCAATGGGCTCGCGAATTTTTGTTCATATTATGTCCTAAACTGCTATGACCCGTCTTCCAATCACGTGCGTCGAGCCCACCATGCCGAGCCTCGCCGTCGAGGAGTTGTTGCGTCGCGGCGTGAGCCGCCTTCTGGTCGACATGGGCTATGGCACCTTGTGCGAGTTCAAGCTGACCACGGGCCGGCGGGTCGACATGATCGGTCTTAACGACCGCTGCGAATTCGTCATCGCGGAGATCAAATCCTCGGTCGCCGACTACCGCGGCGACAACAAATGGCGCGAGTACCTGCCGTTCTGCGACCGGTTCTATTTCGCGGTGCCGGTGGAGTTCCCCCAGTCGATCCTGCCCGGCGATTGCGGGGTGATCGTCGCCGTCGGCTATGGCGGCGCGATCCGCCGGCCAGCGATGCCGGCTGCGGTCAACGCCAGCCGCAAGCGGCGCCAGATCGTCCGTTTCGCAATCGCGGCCTCGTCCCGCCTGCACCGCGTCTTCGACCCGCACGGTTGAGGACCGCAAGCACCCCGCCACCCGGTCCGGCGGCGTTCAGGTCTGCAACCAGCGATGTCCGGTCCCCTCCAGCACCACACAGCTCAGCGTGCCGCAGACAACGGCCCCGGTGTCGATGCCGATCCGGTTGGCACGGATTTCGGGCTGGCGAACGATCGTATGGCCGTGCACGACACGAAAGCCGTGATCGACGCAGGAGTCCAGAAAATCGCGGCGAATCCACAGGAGATCGGTGTCTGTCTGGTCGGCGAGCGCGCGGCCCGGCCGGATACCGGCATGGACGAAAAGATAGCCGCCTTCGACATGCCAGGCGGGCAGGTTTTCGAAAAACGCGTGGTGACGCGGCGGAATCGCGCGGCGCAGCGCAGCGCTTGCGCGCGCGAGCGCTTCCGTCTCGCCGATGCGCGCCGGCGCAACGACGCCGTAGCTGCGCAGCGTCGTTGCGCCGCCGTTGGCGAGCCACACATGCCCGGCCTCCGGTTCGTCAAGAAAGCGCAGCAGCAGCGCCTCGTGGTTGCCGCGCAGATGAACCGACGTCGCCCCGGCGACCGGGGCGTCGGTCAGCCGGTCTATCACGCCGCGCGGCGAAGGGCCGCGGTCGATGTAATCGCCGAGATAGACCACCACCGCGCGCGCCGGCCGCCGCCGGGCGAGATCCGCCGTGATCAGCGCCTGGATTTCCTCCAGCAGGTCGCGCGTTCCATGGATGTCGCCAACGGCGTAGACCCGGGTGCCGGCAGGCGGCGCGAAGCCGTTGTCCGGTGTGGGCAAGCGCTGTGGCGGGCGATCGGACATGGCGCCAAGCGTGACCTGCGGCGCGCGGCCGCGTTTCCGTGGGCCGGCGATCATAGGCCCTGCGGGTCCGCGCCTTCAACACTCAGTGGTCGGGCTCACTGGCCGGGCGGGATTTCCCGTGGCGCCCGCTTGGACAGGATCCGCTGCAGCGTGCGGCGGTGCATGTTGAGCCGCCGGGCGGTCTCCGAGACGTTGCGGTCGCACAGCTCGAAGACCCGCTGGATATGTTCCCAGCGCACCCGGTCGGCCGACATCGGCTGGTCGGGCGGCGGCGGCAGCACGCCCTCCGGCGCGAGCAGGGCTGCCTGGATCGCGTCCGCATCCGCCGGCTTGGCGAGATAGTCCACCGCGCCGGCCTTCACCGCCGCGACCGCGGTCGCGATGTTGCCGTAGCCCGTCAGAACCACGATCCGCGCATCGGCGCGCGCGGCCTGCAGCGCCGCGACCACCTCCAGCCCGCTGCCGTCGCCGAGCCGCAGATCGAGCACGGCGAAGGCGGGCGGCCGCGATCCCGCCGCAGCGATTCCCTCGGCGACCGAGCCTGCGGTCTCCACCCGGAAGCCGCGGCTTTCCATCGCCCGGGCCAGGCGGTTGCGGAACGGCCCATCGTCCTCGACGATCAGCAGCGTGCGCGCGCCGAGATCGCCCGTCACGTCCCGTCCCCAACCGCAGGTGCGCGGTGCGCAGCACCGGCCAGAGCGGCCCGGTCCCAGGTCACCGTGACCCGCGCCCCGCCGCCGGCGCCGTTCTCGAAGGCGATCGCGGCCCCCGTCCGCTGCAGAAGGGTCCGCGCGATGAACACGCCCAGCCCCATGTGAGAGCCCCTCCCGGTTCGCGACGAAAGATAGGGTTCGCCCAACCGTTCCAGAAAGCGCGGCGGAAACCCCGGCCCGTCGTCCTCGACCGTCACCCGGACGCGATCACGGCTCCATCGGGTGGAAACCGTGACTTCCGATCGCGCGAATTGCATCGCATTCTGCACCAGATTGCCGATACCGTGAACGATTTCCGGGCGGTTGGACACCATCGGCGGCTCCCTGCCGCCGGCACCCTCCGGAACGGCGCGCACCACAAGTCGGATGGCATCGTCTTCGTAGCGTGAGGCGGCGGCCTTGACGACCGCATCCAGGGGCAGATCGGGATAGGGGACCGAGGCCAGGGCGTGGGAGCTTGTGCGCTCAAGACCTGCGAGGATGTCGCGGCAACGCTCGGCCTGGCTGATCAGGAGCTCGACATCGGCGCCGATCGGGCTGTCGGGATCGATTTCGCGTGCGATCTCGCGGCTGACCAGCGCGATGGTGCCCAGCGGCGTGCCGAGCTCGTGCGCGGCTGCGGCCGCGATCCCGTCCAGGGTGGAGAGCTGCTGCTCCCGCGCCAGGGCGAGCTGGGTTGCGGCAAGCGCGTTGTGCATGCGCCGCGCCTCGTCGGCCACCCGCCTTGTGTAGGAGGCGAAGAACCCGATCCCGAGCGCCAGCGCGACCCAGGAGCCCATCACGTAGGTCGGCGGCAGGGCGAAGCCCGCCGTACCCCACGGCAGGGCGCGATGATCCACCGCAAGCACGGTAATCGAAGCAAGGCCCAGCCCGCACAGCACCAGCGTACTGCGCGGCCCGAGGATCGTCGCCGAGACCGTCAGCGGCGCAAGCAGCAGGAACGAAAACGGGTTTTCGAGCCCGCCGGTCAAATAGAGCAGCGCCGTCAGCTGGACGATGTCGCAGCCGAGCAGCGCGGCCGAGGCGGCCTCGCTGAGCCGCTCCCGGGAGGGTGCGGCCACGGTCAGGGCGAGGTTGAGCAGAACCGAAGCGCCGACGGCAGCGAAGGTCGCGCTCAAGACGACCGGGAAGCCGAGCCCGTAATGGACCACCAGAAGGGCGGCGGCCTGGCCGGTGATCGCCCCCCAGCGGATCAGGACCAGCGTGCCGAGCCGAACCCCGTGCGCGGTAGCCAGAGCGCTCGGATCGGGATCGGTGGCGTCTTCGAACATCTCCGGCCTCCATCCTGCGCGGCGCTACGCTGCGCGATCGCGGGCGTTTTCTCCCGCCCGGCTCGTGAATATAGTGGCCCCCAGGGCAGTGCGGGCCAGGACGCGGCGGTGTCCCGGGCGGTCCATCGAAAGAGGCTTCTCGTGCCGGTGCGGGTTTCGAACGGGCCGGACCGGATCCAGGCCGTGCGGACGCCCGGCCGCGCCGGGGTGTGAGACAAACGCGTCGAAAAGCGTCCCCGTCGCGCTTCCCGACCGCTCAAATCGTCGGACGATGAAAGCCGTTGTGCAGTCGGCAGTCGGCCCGAACGGCGCCTGATCGGCAGCGCCCGCCGCGCATTTGCGGAAACGGTTCCCGAACCGCCGTGCGGCTTCCGAGCGTCACTATCAGATAGTTGCCGTAGTTTGAGTGAATCGGAGGAGACCGGAGATGCGCAGTATTGTCCCCTTGGGAGTAACTCTTGCGCTTGCCTTTTCTTTCCTTTGGATCGGTACGGTGGGCATGTAGATTAGCTGGTCGAGACACGAGACGGTCTGTTAACACGGTCGGGGAAAGTTTGTGTGCGTATGTACGATTCTGAGTTCATCCTCGGCAACTTCTTCGAGAAAGGGGGGGGGCGGGGCCGTTTCAATCCCACAAGATCCGATGGCTCTAGATGTTGATGAAAAGGATTAGTTCTTCTAAAAGACACAATTTCT
>CAYFYS010000268.1:0-4072 GCA_964347365.1 uncultured Rhodospirillaceae bacterium
TTGGTCGCAACCAGCGGCAGGTCGTACGCCATCGCAAGTTCGATCAGATCATCCTCGATCCGACGCTCGACCTCCTGGCCGTGGCGGGTAAGCTCGATATACAGCCGGCCGGGGAAGGCACCGCGGAGCCGCTGCAGCACACCGCTGGCTTTTTGCACCTGGCCCCCGGCGAGCAACCGCCCCAGCGCGCCGGTCGGACCGCCGCTCAGCGCGATCAACCCGTCGGCATGGGCCTCGACGTCAGCAAAGCGGACATGCGGGTCACCGCTGCCGGAGTCGCGATAGGCCCTCGTGACGAGCGTGACCAGGTTGCCGTAACCCTCCTCGTTCTGGACCAGCAGCACCAGGTTGTCGTGGCTTCTCGGCCGGCCGTTGCCGATCACGACTTCGGCGTCGGTGTCCATGCGGGCGATCGAGAGCTGGCAGCCGATGATCGGCTGGACCCCGGCCTCGGCAGCCGCGAGCGCGAACTCGAGCGCGCCGAACATGTTGTTTGTATCGGTAACCGCGACCGCCGGCATGGCCCGGGCGTGGCACATCGCCACCAGATCCTTGATCTTCAGCGCCCCTTCGGACAGCGAATAGGCCGTGTGGGTGCGCAGATGAACGAAGTCGGCGTGGGCCATGGCAGCATCGAAGATACTTTCGATGCAGGCGAATCGGCAGATCCGGCCGACTGCCGGGCCAAATGAGATGTGGACAGTTTCGGCCGGCCGACCCTAACCCGGCCGGTGTCTGAACGTGTTGACGGACGAGGCGAAATCGTTGAGCCCAAGCCGCGCGCGCAGATCCTCGGTCGCCTTCAGGACCATGTCGTCGACGGGGATGCCAAGCCCGTTGGCGATCCGGTCGTTCTTGGTGAAATTTCCCGCAACCGCCGCGGCTGCGCTGACCGCTGCCGGCTCCGGCGCAGCACTCAGCGCCGCGCGCGCGTGATCCACGGAGGTGCGGTCCGGACCGACCAGCGCATCGGCATAGGCCAGCAGTTCGGCTCCCGCCGGCACGCCGCTGTCCACTTCCGGGCGCACCAGGGCCTCCGGATCGACGTCCAGCCCGCTTGCGCGTCCACTCTCACGGAGGAACCTGGCGTGGCCGGTGGTTCAGTAAAAGCAGCCGTTCAAGGCTTGGCCGACCGGGTTCGGGCGCCGGCAGCGGCCGCAATGGTACGCCGATGCCGCGCGCGAAGAGGTCGATATTGGCGATGCGCGAGACCAGTCCGACGATCTCGACATACTCCGCATCGCTGAGCCCGTCTTCCAGCGCCTTGCGGTAGAACGTCTCATCGACATCATCGAGCGCGAACGCAAGCGCCCGGACGACCCCGCGTACCGCCTCGGGCAACGCGACCTCGGCGTGGGGATCGGCGGGCTCATCGACAATTCCGGCCTCATACCCCGCCCGGCGGGCCTCGGCCGCGACCGCCAGCCGCTGGGCACCCGTCCCCCAGGTCCCCGGCATACCCCAGCCCGAAAGCTGGGTCGCATGGACTTCGGCCAGATCGTCCCGCACTGGATATGCGGAATCCGAATAGAGGCTCATCGGCCCTCCTTGCGGGCCGGGTCAGGAAAAACGGGGTTGGAGCCCAGTTTCAAGCGAAATTGGAGTCCGACCCCGTTTTTCAACAACGCGTGGGCGGACGCCTACTTGAAGCCGTAGACGGCCTTCATCTTCTTGACCAGCTCGGGCGAGACGTTGAGCCCCGCCGCGACGATACGGTCGAGCTCGGTGCCGGGGATCGGCGCCACCGGGGCGCGGCGCTTCTTCGCGTCAGCGAGGAACGCCGGGTCCTTCATCGTCGTCATGAAAGACGACCGCAGCGCTTCGACGCGATCCTTCGGCACCCCAGGGGCGACCCAGAATCCCATGCCGATCAGTTCGCTAACCTCGATGAAGCGGACCATCCGCCTGCCCTCTTCGGAGGTGACTAGATCGATCATCCGCGGCACGTTCTCAAGCTCGGGGATGGGCGGGCCGTACTGGACCAGGTGGGCGAGCTTGCCCTCGCGCAGCCAGTCGGCCTTGACCGTCGTCCAGCCGGACCAGTAGTTCATCCGACCCTGAACCTCGCCCTGGGCGATCGCCTTGTTGATTGCCGCGCCGCCCTTGTAGCCCTTGACGATCTTGAACCGGGTGCCCAGGAGATGATTCATCAGCGTGGGCATCAGGTAGGTCTCCGAACCCAGCCCGGTCGAGCCCATGATCACCACTTTCTTCTTGGCGCCCTCCAGCGTGGTGGCAGGCGCGGTGTGCCAGACCGATACGACCGAGGGGCGCTGGGTGATCGAACCGAGCCATTGGAACTTCAACGCATCGAACTTGACGTTGCGCAGGCTTGGCGCCAGTACCGACGGCGCCAGGATCTCGGCAACCCAGGTGCCGTCCCTGGGCGCAGCGTTGTAGATGTAGGCCGCCCCCTTCGTTCCGCCGCCGCCCGGCCGCGACTGCACGATCACGTTGGGATTGCCGGGTATGTGGTTCTTCCAGTGTTCGGCCAGCAGCCTGCCGTAGAGGCCGAGCGAAGCACCGAGCCCGGCCGGAACCACGATGGTGACGGTCTTGCCACGATAGAAGGCGGCGACGTCGGCACCGGCCGGCGCGGCGGCAAAACCGAGACCGACCAGCGTTGCCGCGGCCAGGAATACCGGTAGACGTCTTGCGGTCATCGAATCCTCCCCTGCGTCGTTGGCCCGAAAGCCCGCCTCGCCGGTCAGCTTAGGGCGGCCTGCCACCGGTTATCAACCACATCGGCAGCGCGGTCCTTCAACCCTTCACGGCGCGGTAGCGGTAGCGGAAGGTGCAGCGGTCATCGCCGTGCATGATGGTCTTGGCGCGTTCGAGCGTGATGTTCTCGTCATAGCCCTGACAGAACGCACCGTCCCGATTGCACGACAGCAGGTGGCCGATACGGCCCATGCCCATCTCGCGATACATCTCGGCGTAGCGGCAACGCACCACGTCGAAGTCGAACCGGTCCGCACTCCGCTCGATGATCTCCATCTCGAGCGCGCCGCCTGCGGTCCAGTAGCGGTAGAGATCGATGAAGGAGGCCATGTCGGTCCTGCCGTCCGGCGCCTTGGCGGCGAACGCGCCCGCCTCGGCGATCGCGGCCTTGCGGATCGCGCTTTCGAGGATCTCGCGCGCCTTGTCCTCGCCCAGGACCGTTTCCATCTCCTCGTAGATCGGCTTGACGACCGCGGCCTGCAGCCGCCGCTTCTCCAGGGTCGCGATCTCGTCGGTCATCCGGCCTGCCTCAACGGTCCCAGG
The DNA here is from genome assembly GCA_964347365.1 of uncultured Rhodospirillaceae bacterium. Taxonomy (GTDB): domain Bacteria; phylum Pseudomonadota; class Alphaproteobacteria; order MPNO01; family MPNO01; genus CAYFYS01. The sequence goes on from CAYFYS010000268.1 coordinate 3,265, forward strand.
GCGTGACGATCACCTTACCGAAAACCTCGCGGGTCTTGAGTGCCGCAAAGGCGCGCCGCGTCTCGGCCAGCGGGTAGACGGCGTGGATCGGCGGCACCACCTTGCCGTTGGCGGCCAGCGCCAGCATGTCCTCCAGATCCTCGCGGCCCCAGCTGTTGCAGCCGAGGATCGCGATCTCGCGCCGCCAGATATAACGGATGTCGGTCGCCGGAGAGAAGCCCGCGCTCGCCCCGCAGGTCAGCATGCGCCCGCCTACCCGGAGGGCCCTGATCGCGGGCACCCAGGTCTCGCCCCCGGTGAAGTTGACGACCACGTCCATGCCGGTCTTGCCGGACATCCGCCAGACCGCGCGGGAGAAGTCCTCGCGCGCGTAGTTGATGCCGTAATCCGCCCCGATCTCCTTCAGCCGCGCGAGCTTGTCGTCGCTGCCGGCCGCAGCGTAGACCACCGCGCCGGCGAGGCGGCCGATCTGCACACAGGCCGTGCCGACCCCGCCGCTGGCCCCCAGCACGAGGAGCTTCTCGTTGACGGCCACACGCCCGCGTCGGGTCATCATCCGCCAAGCCGTGCCGTAGGCGACGGGGATCGCGGCCGCGACCTCATAGGAAACCGCTTCCGGAATCGCCAGCAGGTTGGTGGCCGGCGCGGCGAGGTATTCGCACAACCCGCCGTCGAAGTGCTCGCCCAGAACGAAGTTCCGGTTGAGATGCGGATCGATCCCGCGTCCGAACTCGGGGTCGATCAGCACCCGCTGACCGAGGTCGAAACCGCTCACGCCGGCGCCTAGGGCGACGATCTCCCCGGCGAC
>CAYFYS010000269.1:0-4065 GCA_964347365.1 uncultured Rhodospirillaceae bacterium
GCGCCCGCGGCGAGATCGGCGATGTTGTCGGCATCGTCGGTGACCACCGCGATGCGGGACTTGCGTGCCGCCGCGACCAGGCGCATCACCTTGGACCGCCCGATCACCCCGGTGGTGATCAAAATGTCCGGGATTCCGGCCTCGGCCATCACCTCGGCCTCGCCAAGCTTGGCGCAGCACACGCCGACGGCGCCGGCCGCCATCTGCAGCTTTGCGACATGAGGGGATTTGTGGGCCTTGGCGTGCGGGCGGCAGGCGATCCCGGCCGCGGCGGCCAGTGCCGACATCTGCGCGATATTGCGTTCGAACGACGCAGCGTCGACCGTGAGCACGGGGGTATCGAGATCTTCGACTCTCATGGCGTGCGTTCGTAGACTACCTTTCCGCCGACGATCGTGGTCTCGGCCAGCGTGTCCTTGATGTCGGCTTCGGGACAGCGCAGCGGGTCGCGGTCGAGCACGGCCATGTCGGCGAGTTTGCCGACCTCGATCGAGCCCTTGACATCCTCCTCGAAGGTCAGCCACGCGCCTTCGATCGTCGCACAGCGCAGCGCGTCCTCCCGGCTCAGCGCCTGGCCGGGGCCGATCCGTGCGCCGGTATGCAGGTTCTCGCGCGCGATCGATTGCCAGACCGGGTAGAACAGACTCGTCGGCACGTTGTCGGTGGCCAGCGAGACATGCACGCCGTGCGCGCGCAGCCGCTTGATGGGCACGATGTCCTCCTGTCGCGCGGCGCCGAGCTCCGCGAGCAGGATATGGGATTGCTTGTGGAGGTAGCGGTTGGTGTGGGTTGTCAGCACCAGGCCGAGATCGGCGATGCGGCGGACCTCCTCGGGGCTGAACGCGCGGATGTGACCCAGGATCCAGCGCTGGCCGGCGATCGGCACGATCCGGTTCACCGCTTCGAACAGGTCCAGGAACTCGCCCCACAGCGCGGCCACCCGGATGGCGTTGCGCGCGGCCTCGACCAGGAATGCGACCATCCGGTCCCGCGGCACGCCGCAGTCGTAGTTGAACCCCGACCAGCCGGTATAGGGCGAGGCACGCGCGCGTAGGAGACTGTCGGTGTCGAAACCGAACTCGGTATACATGCCGCCAACCGCAAGCCAGGAATCGCCCAGCCCGCGTCCACCGAGCCAGCCCGACCACGACCGGAGCGCACGGGTGTAGTCGATATCTCGGTCCGGCCCCCAGGACGGGCTGAAAACGAGGTTTGCCCGCACCGTCGCCTCGCCCGCGGCGTGGACCGCCTGATAGGCCTGGATCAGCTCCTGCGCGGCGCCGTGCTCTTCGAAGACGCTGGTCGTGCCGGTGGCGTTGTAGATGCGCATCGCCGTCTTGAGCCCGCGCACCCGGTCCCCGGCGCTGAACCGCGGCGCCATGTGGAAATGGCTGAGCTCGACCACCGGCATGAAAGTGTTCTCATGGATCACGCCGGTGAGCGCGCCGGTCTGCGCATCGCGCTCGAAGGTGATGGAGGGAGACGGGCTCACAATCCGGTCATCGATCCCGGCGAGCCGCAGGGCGGCGGAGTTGGCGACCGAGGTCAGCGGCAGGACGTGACGCCAGAACCCCCAGATCGGACGGATATAGACCGGGTTGTCGGGCGCGACCCGGTCGAGCTCCCAGCGCGTGGGAAAGCGCTTCTCCGCAAGGTTGTCCGGCACGCCCCAGTAATAGGGCGGATCGCCGATCGGCATGGTGAGGATCCATTCGCCCGGCGCCGCATCGGCGACCAGCGCCGCGATGCGCTGGAGCACGTCATCGATCGACCGGCAACCCGCGAGCGAGGGGAAGACCGGCTTCAACCCCTCGCGGTCGAGATGGGCGTGGCCGTCGATCAGCCCCGGTACGACCGCACGCCCGCCGGCATCCATCAGCCTCGTCTGTGGCCCGGCCAACGCCTCGATCTCGGCCGATCCGCCGACGGCCACGATCCGTTCGCCGCGCACCGCCACGGCCTCGGCGAGGCTGAAGGCGGAATCGACGGTGATGACCCTGCCGCGGCTGAGGACCAGATCGACCGGACCCGTCATCAGGCGCCGACCGCGTACGCCTCGCGCCGGGTATCGGCCGCCCCCAGCAGCACGCCATCGGCGCGCCGCTCGATCACCTTGGCCGATCCGAAATAGGACGCCCCGGCTGCGCGCCTGACCGGCAGGCCCCGGGCGGCGAGGCGTTCGGCGACGTCATCGGGGTAGGCTTCGTCGAGCAGCGTCTCGCCGTCCAGATTGATGCTCCAGCGCGGCGCCTCGATGGCGGCCGTCAGCTCGATGCCACGGTCCACCAGGTTCGACAGGATCTGGACGTGCGAGAGCGTCTGGCTCGGCCCGCCGGGCGTGGTCATCAGATAGCGCAAAGCTCCGCCGTCCAGGACCACCACGGGATTCAGCGTATGGGCCGGCCGCTTGCCGGGCGCAACCACGCCGGCGTGGTTCGGGTCGGTGCTGAACCCGGTCATCCGGTTGTTCATGTGGAAGCCGGTGCTGGGGTCGAGGAACGCACCGCCGAAGACATGGAACACCGATTGAACGATCGAGATGCCGTTGCCTTCGCCGTCGGCCAGCACGATGCACGACGTTCCGCCGGCCGGATGGGGCGCCGCCTCGGCCATCTCCGCCCCGCCATGCACCGCCGCGCGCAGCCGGGCGGTGGCCGCAGCGCCCAGCATGTCGTCCACCGGAGCCGGGTTGGTCCTGGGATCGGCGATCATGTCCCTGCCGTCGGCGAACACCGCGCGCTGGGCGCGCATGAAAAAGGCAAGCCGTTCCGCATCGTCCCGGACCAGGTCGGCCGGTGTGACGCCGTCCAGCGCGTTGAGCTGCATCAGCATCAAGACGCCGTAGGAGTTGGGCGGCATCACCTGGACCGTCAGCCCGCGATAGGTGCCGGTCAGCGGCGCGACCCATTCGGGCTCGTAGCCGGCGAAGTCCGCAGCCGCCATCATGCCGCCGCAAGCCTGGCTGTAGGCGCCGATCGAGGCTGCGATCTCGCCCTCGTAGAGGACCCTGCTGCCCTGTTCGGCGATCAGCCGCAAGCTGCGGGCAAGCGCCGGCTGGCGGACGATCGCCCCGGCGGGCAGCGGCTCGCCGCAGGGAAAATAGATCTCGCGCAGCCCTGGATCGCCCTCGACATCGTCGCGAAACAGGTGGAGAGCGGCCGCGAGCACGCGCGAAACGGGGTGGGCTTCGGCGAGCCGGATCGCGTCTTCCAGAAGATCGGCCCAGGCGAGCCTGCCATAGCGCTGGTGCATGCGCTCCCAACCCCGGACCATGCCGGGCACGCTGGCCGCCAGTGGCCCGCGCGGCGGGATGCCGTCCCGGTAGACCTCCAGCGTCGCCCCGGCCGGTGCGTGGCCCGAAGCGTTCATGCCGTGGGTGCGGCCTTCGCCGGCGTGGTGAAAGAGGATGAACGCATCGCCGCCGAGCGAGGTTGCGTGCGGCAGGACCACCGACAGCGTGGCCGATGCCGCGATCATCGCATCGACGAGCGAGCCGCCGCGCTCCAGGACCCGCAACCCGGAGAGCGAGGCCTGGGAATGGCCGGAGACCACCATCGCGTTCATGCCGTAGACCGGCGTGCGGGCGATCTTCACCCCGGCGAAACCGTCCTGCTTGGCCATCGATCCCGGTCCCGTCCCCGTTGCGATCAGCGCGGCGCCAGACAGGTCTCCACCAGCCGGGCCCAGTAGCTTGCGCCGATCGACAGAATCTCGTCGTTGAAATCGTAGTTGGGGTTGTGCAGCAGGCAACCGCCCTCGCCCGGCCCGTTGCCCAGCCAGACATAGGTGCCGGGCTTTTCCTCGAGCATGAAGGCGAAGTCTTCGGAGGCAAGCTTGGGGTTGAGGTCGGCGTGCACGTTGTTCGCGCCCACGACCCCCGCGGCGACGGCGGCGGCGATCTCGGATTCCGCCGCGGCGTTGATCGTCGGCGGGTAACGCTTCTCGTAGCGGATCGCAGCGTCCACCCCGTGGGCCGCAGCGATGCCTGCGACGATGCGTCTGAGCGCGGCCTCGGCCCGGTCCTGGACCTCGGGGCGGAACGAACGGATCGTACCGCGCAGCGTC
>CAYFYS010000270.1:0-4046 GCA_964347365.1 uncultured Rhodospirillaceae bacterium
TCGACGCAACGTTGCTTGACGTTCATCTGCGTAGCAGGGGAATTGAAGGCGGACAGGACAAACCGACCAACATCGTCGAGCGGCTTGATCTCGACATGGGCGACGTCGAGAAGGGCTTCGCCGAAGCCGAGGTGATCGTCGAACGCACCTTCGACAGCAAGCCGATGCACCAGGGTTACATCGAACCCCAGGGCTGCGTCGCCAACTGCAACGACGACAGCGAAATCGAGCTGTGGTGCTGTACCCAGGGCACCCACGTCTTCCGTGACCGGCTGGCGGCGATCCTCAACCTCGATTCCTCGCGGATTCGAGTCAGCCAGTCCGAGATGGGTGGCGGCTTCGGCGGCAAGACCGGCTTCTACGCCGAGCCGCTCGCGGTCGTCCTGTCCAGGAAGGCGCGCCGGCCGGTCAAGATCGTGCTCACGCGCAACGAGGTCTTCCGCTGCACCGGCCCGGTCGCGGGCACCCGTTCACGGATCAAGATCGGCTGCACGAAAGACGGCAGGATCACCGCGGCCGAGGCCGAGCTCGTCTTTCAGACCGGTGCGTTCACCGGTTCGATGTTCTTCAACGCGGGCCAGGCGATGTTCACCCGCTATGCGCTGGAGAACATCAAGACCCGCTCCTACGAGGTCGTCTCCAACCGGCCGAAGGTCAACGCCTTCCGCGCGCCCTGCGTGCCGCAGATCGTCTTCGGCGTGGAGGGCATCATCTCCGAGCTCGCCGGCAGGATCGGCATGGACGAGATCGACTTCCGGCTGAAAAATGCCGCGGTCGAAGGCTACCGGACAATCTATGGCGATACGTTCGGCCCCATCGGCTTCGTTGAAACCCTGGAGGCCGCCAAGGCCTGCGAGCACTACAACACGCCGGTGGCGAAGGGCGAGGGCAGGGGAATCGCCTCCGGCTTCTGGTTCAACCGCGGCGGCGACACCACCGGGTCTCTGACCATAACCCCGGACGGTTCGGTGACGATCCTGCTCGGAACCTCGGACGTGGCCGGCTCGCGGGTGTCGATCAGCATGATGGCCGCCGAGGAGCTCGGCGTGCCGCTCGATAAGGTGCGCGCGATCCTGGCCGACACCAGCGCGATCGGTAACAACCGGGTGACCGCCGGCAGCCGGACGACGTTCTCCTCCGGCATGGTGATCATCGACAGCGCCCGCAAGGCGATCAAGGAGATGGTCAGGCGTGCAGCCGAGATCTGGGGCGTCTCCGAAGAGGAAGTCAGCTTCGAGGACGGCTGTTGCAGGCCGGCCAGCGCCAATGTGGGCGACTTCGATCCGCTGTCGATTGCCGACATCGCCGCGCGGACCAGCGTCAGCCACGGCGCGATCTCCGGCCATTCCGAGCTCAACGTCACCGGCGCGGGCCCCGGGTTCGGCCTGCATATCGTGGACCTGAAGGTCGACCGCGAAACCGGCCGGGTTGATATCACCCGCTATACCGTGGTCGAGGACGCCGGGAAGGCGATCCACCCGCTCCAGGTCGAGGGCCAGTTCCAGGGCGGCGCCGTCCAGGGCGTCGGATGGGCACTGAACGAGGAGTACATCTACGACGAGGACGGCAGGCTCGACAACCCGAGCTTTCTCGACTACCGCATGCCGGTCGCCTCCGACGTGCCGATGGTCGATACCGTCATCGTCGAGGTGCCCAACCCGCGCCATCCCTACGGCCTGCGCGGCGTTGGCGAGGTGCCGGTGGTGCCGACCCTGGCTGCGATCGGCAACGCCATCGGCGACGCCATCGGGATAAGGCCGCAATCGCTGCCGATGTCCCCGCCCAAGCTTCTCGAGCTCATGGAGCAGGCCGGGGGCGGAGACACCTGAACGGGCCTCCGCCGCGCGACGGGCGAGGCGGAAATCCCCCTGCTGGCGCGCGTCTCGAAGGGCGTCAGACGCGGGCGCTGCCTTCGACGAGGGACCGGAGCTTGAGCCGCGCGATCGCGGGGTCGACCTTGCCGATGCCGGCGAAGGTGGCAAAGCCGCAATCGGTGCCGGCGATGACGCGCTCGCGCCCGACGAGGTCGACGAAGCGGCCGATCCGTTCGGCGACCAGGGCGGGGTGTTCGACATAGTTGGTCGTCGTGTCGATCACGCCCGGAACAAGGATCTTGTCCTCCGGCAGGACGCGGCCGCGAAAGACCGCCCATTCGTGGGCATGGCGCGGGTTTGCGGCCTCGAACAACAACGCCTGCGGCTTGGCCTTCATCAATGCGGCGAAGATCCTGTCCAGGGCGATGTCACGGTGGTGCGGACCTTCGTAGTTGCCCCAGCAGACATGCATGCGCGCACGCGAAGCCGGCACGTTTGCAAGCGCAGCGTTGAGAACCGCAACGTGGATCTCCGCACGGCGGACGAAATCGGTATCGCTTGCGCTGCTGTAAACGACATGCCTGCCCATGGCCAGGTCGGGGCAGTCGATTTGGACGACCAGCCCCGCCCGGACGATCGCTTCGTATTCTTCGGACATGGCTTCGGCGAGTGCGGCCAGATAGGCGTCTTCGTTCGAATAGTGGTCGTTCGCCTGGAAGATCGCGATCACGCCGGGCGATGCTGCGTTCATGAAACCGTCCGTGACGCCGGCGTCGGCCAGAGCGCTGGTCAGACGGCTGATCTCGCGGGCGAGCGGCTCCCGGTTGCGGATCGCGATCGGGCCGGTGCAGCGCGGCCGGTGCAGCCGGCGGGTGCCGGCCGCCTGTGCCATCCGGCGGCGGTAGTCCGGGAAGTCGCCGAGGTCGTCGAACAGGAGCGAGGGGCTCTCACCGGAGAAGCCGCTCAACCGGTCCTGGACATACGTCGCATAGCCGGTCCGGCCGACCTCTCCGTCGTTAATGATGTCGATGCCGATCGCGGTTTGTTCGGCGACGATCCCGGCCACGGCGCGGTCGATGCACGCCTCGAGCGCGCCCGCATCATGATCTTCGGCATGTTCCTTGGCGTAGAGCAGCGCAAGCAGCCCGGCCGGCCGGGGAAGACTGCCGACATGGGTGGTCCGGATGGGGGGCTGCTCAGAAATGGATCGCTTGGCCACCGAGGTCGCGCCAAGCGACCGGTGCGCCGGCTGCCTCGGCCGCCTCCTCCGGTGGCAGCGCGGGGTCGAACAGGGCGGCTCTGAAACGCCGGCCGTTGACCCCGTCGGCGTCCCGGCTGGCAAGCCAGCGGATAGGAGCGACCATCACCTCGGGCTTGATCAACAGGTTGCGGTCGGCGAAGCGGCCGTCGTTCGGGATCATTCTGGTGTCCGCTCGACCGCCAGGGATAAGAACGTTCGCGGTCACGCCGCTGCTTTCGACCTCGTGGGCCAGCACCGACATGAAGCCCTCCGCGCAGGACTTGGCGGGCCCGTAGGCGCCGATCCCTCCGGCCATCATGGTATCGAGGCTCGTGGTCACGGTGACGATTCGTCCCCAGCCGCGCGCGAGCATGGCCGGGATCGCGGCCCGGGTCATGATGAACGGCCCGCTGGCATTGACGGCGAGGGTGGCAAGCCATAGATCGATGTCGACCTGCCAGACCGGCGGACGCGGTCTGGTGTTGGTCGGGGCGTGCTCCTGCGGACCCAGCGCGGCGTTGTTGACCAGCATGTCGAGCCGGCCAAAGGCCCGCTCCACCGCCTCGACAGCGGCAGTGGCATTTTCGGGCTCGGTGACGTCGCCGGCAATGCCGATGACCCGGCTCGGGTCGCTCGCCGCCCCGATCACGGCCACCGCATCCTCGCGCTCGGGCGCATCGCGTTCCATGATCGCGACGTTCGCGCCCGATTCCGCGAGCGCGGCCGCCATCGTACGGCCGAGCCCGCGCCCGGCGCCCGTTATCAAGACCGTCGTTCCGCTGAGATCGCCCATCGCGTCCTCGCTCGCCCCTACGCCTCGGGCATGATCGCCTGGGTGCCGAGCTGCTGCCAGGCGAGTCTGGCGCCGGCCCTGTCAATGTTGGTCTTCGCGCTCGCCTCCGGATCCCACAGGGCGGCCAGGAACCGCATGCCGTTGATCCCGGCAGAAGCATCCGAGGCCAGCCAGATCGATGGCGCCAGCATCACGGAAG
>CAYFYS010000271.1:0-4028 GCA_964347365.1 uncultured Rhodospirillaceae bacterium
CTGCTTGACCATCATGATGGCGAGCGGGCCGTTCTCCGACATCGCCTGGACGATCTCGCGCGCCTTGGCGAGCGCGCCGCCCTTGGGGGTGACGTGGTTGACGATGCGGAACTCCCTGGCCTCGGCGGCCGTCAGACGGCGCGCGGTCCAGATCATCTCCTTGGCCAGCGCCGCGCCGATCAGTCGCGGCAGGGTCTGGGTGCCACCGGCGCCGGGAATGAGTCCCAGCCGGGTCTCGGGCAGTCCGATCCGCGCGGCCTCGCCGGCGACGATTAGATCGCCGAGCAGGGCGAGTTCGAACCCGCCGCCCAGGCAATAGCCCTCGACCGCGGAGATGACCGGCTTGGTATAGCCCTGCATGTACTTGTATAGAAGCCGGTTGCGCCTGGTGTTGTAGCGCGCCCGGTAGTTGTCGTAGCGGTCCTGCGGCCGGTCGCTGAAGCCGCTGACGTCGGCACCGGCACAGAATGCGCGTTCGTTGCCCTGGAAGATCACCGCGAGAACCTCGCGATCGGTCTCCGCGGCGGCCATCGCGTCCATGATGTTGTCGGCCATCGCCTCGTTGATGGCGTTCATCACGTCCGGCCGGTTGAAGGTAATCTCCAGCGCGCCCTCGTGCCGGGCTGTGATGATGTTCTCGTAGGCCTTCCCGGCGGGCGCGTCGGTTTCCGGCATCGTGCTGCGTTCCATGCCGCCTCCCTGGTGTTCTTCGCGATCCCGGCAAACCTAGCAGCGCGGCCGGGCCCGCGCTATGGACCGGCTGTGCGGCGGCGGGTATATCTCCGCGACTGCGTGATCGGAGATCCAGGGAGAACGGGCAGACATGGAGACCTATCGCCTCTATATCGGTGGCGCATTCGTCGATGCGGAGGGCGGCGCCACCCAGCCCACCTGCAACCCCGCCAATGGCGAGGCGATCGCGAACATCCCCGTGGCGAGTGCCGACGACACCAGGAAGGCGATCGCGGCCGCGCGTAAGGCCTTCGACGAAGGGCCGTGGCCGTCGATGAGCGGCCAGGAGCGCTCGGCGCTGATCGGCAAGCTCGCCGCGACCATGAAGGAGCGCCAGAAGGCGCTCGCCGCCAACGAGTCCTGCGATTCCGGCGGCACCATCACCAAATGTGGCGCCGACGCCTATCTCGCCCAGCGCCAGATGGCCTATTTCGCCGAGATGGCCAAGGGCTACAACGCCGAGGCGCGCGAGATCGCGGGGATGTCACGCGTCGGGCGATCCTACAACTACACCATTCGCGAGCCGATCGGGGTGTGCGCATCGATCATCCCGTGGAACTTCCCGCTGTTGATGGCGGTCTGGAAGATCGGACCGGCGCTGGCGACCGGCAATACGATCGTTCTCAAGCCGGCGACCGACACGCCGCTGAACGCGATGGAGCTTGCGCGGATCATCCACGACGTCGGCTTCCCGCCCGGGGTGGTGAACATCATCACCGGCCCCGGCGGCAAGATCGGCGAAGTGCTGACCACCAGCCCGGACGTCGACAAGGTCGCCTTCACAGGCTCGACCGAAGTCGGGCGCGACATCATGGCCAAGGCGTCGGGCACGCTGAAGAAGGTCACGCTCGAATGCGGCGGCAAGTCGGCCAATATCGTGCTGCACGACGCCAACTGGGACATCGCCATCGACGGTTCGCTCTTCGCCTCGTTCTACCACCAGGGGCAGGTCTGTGAATCGGGCACCCGGCTCCTGCTGCCGGCGCGCCAGCACGACGACTTCGTCGCCCGGATGGTCGCCAAGCTCAAGGCGCTGCCCATGGGCGATCCGCTGGACCCGGCGACCCGGATCGGCCCGGTCGTGTCCGAACGCCACATGCAGACGGTGCTCGACTATATCGAGGTCGGCAGGAAGGAGGGCGCGCGGCTCGCCTGCGGCGGCGTCCGCGCGACCGAGGGCGTGCTCGGCAAGGGCTTCTTCATCAAGCCGACCGTGTTCACGGACGTGACCAACGACATGCGGATCGCCCAGGAGGAGATCTTCGGCCCCGTGCTGTGCGTGCTGAAATACGACAGCGAGGACCAGGCGGTCGCGATTGCCAACGATTCGATCTTCGGGCTCGGCGGCGGCGTCTGGAGCGAGGATATCGACCGGGCGCGCGCCGTCGCCGGGCGCATGCGCACCGGCACGGTCTGGGTCAACGACTGGCACCTGCTGAGCGAGCGCATGCCGTTCGGCGGCTACAAGCAGTCCGGCGTCGGCCGGGAGTTCGGCGAGGAGGGGTTGAACGAGTATACCGAGATCAAGGCGCTGCACGTCGATGACGCCAAGACGCGCGAGAACAAGCCCTGGTACGACATGCTTGTGCCGCGCGAGACTGCCGGCGCCTGAGCATCGGCCCCGATGATCGAGGCAGCCATCATCGGGCTGGGCCGCTGGGGCCAGACCCTGGTCGATTCCGTGCATGGTGTCAGCGATGCCATCCGGTTCACCCGTGCGGTGACCCGCACGGTGGCCAAGGCGGCGGGCTATGCCGCCGACAAGGGCATCGCGCTGGGCGCGGATTACGACGCAGTGCTTGCCGATCCCGCGATCGATGCGGTGGTGCTGGCCACGCCCCACACGCTGCACTGCGATCAGATCTGCGCGGCCGCGGCGGCCGGCAAGCACGTCTTCTGCGAAAAGCCGCTGAGCCTGACGGCGGCCGATGCACGCCGGGCGATCGCAGCGGCCGAGGCTGCGGGCGTAACGCTGGCGATCGGCCACAACCGACGTTTCGCCCCCAACACCGTCGCGCTGCGCGAGGCGGTCACGGCGGGCCGGCTGGGAACGCCGCTCCATGTCGAGGGCAACTTCACCGCCAACCTTACAGGCGCCGGCGGGACCTGGCGCAGCGATGCCAGGGAGAGCCCGGCCGGGGGAATGACCTCACTGGGTATCCATGTCGTCGATGCCTTCATCGACCTGATCGGCACGATGAGCGCAGTAAGCGCGAAGAGCAGGCGCCTGGCACTGCCGTTCGTCGTCGATGACGCAACCTCGGTCCTGCTCGACTTCGAAAACGGCTGCACCGGCTATCTCGGCACCGTGGCGGCCAGCGCCCAGCTTTACCAGATCCGGGTGATCGGCACTCATGGCTGGGCCGAGATCGGCTTTCTCGACCGGTTCGAAGCAATGTTCACCGACGGGACAGGTGACCGGCTTTCCTGGGACGTCTACGACTATCACGGCTACCGGACGGTGCGCGCCTGCCTGGAGGCCTTCGCCGGCGCTGCCGAAGGCGGGCCGGCCTTCCCGATTCCGCCTTCCGACTTTGCGCACGCGACGGCCGTGCTGGAGGCGATCGTCACGTCTGCGCGCAGCGGGGCGCCTCAGCCTGTCTGATCCGCGCGGGCCGCCCGTGCGGTCGCGGCGTAGATGCCGACGAAAACCAGCGCGACGCCGGCGATGTGGTACCAGCGCGGGGCTTCGCCGAGGAAGCCGATCGCCATCACCGTGCCGAACACCGGCACGGTGTAGAAGAAGTATCCCGCCGTCGTCGCGCCGATCCGGTTGATGCCCGCAACCCACAGGGTCTGGGCCAGCGCCGAGGGAAACAGGCCGAGAAACAGGACCGCGAGCGTCGCATCGACGGTCCATGTCATGGGCCGGGCGAACACCATCCATTCGACCGCGACCAGAGGCAGGCAGGCGCATGCGCCCAGAAAACACAGCGCCGTCATCAGCTCGCCCGGGCTGAGAGCCGCCGGCGCGCGCGCAACACCGGTCGAATAGAACGCATAGGCGAGCGTGCCCGCCCATATCAGCGGATCACCGATGCCGATCCGCAGACCGAGGAGCGCACCGAAATCGCCGCGGACCACCATCAGGACGATGCCCATGAAGCCGAGCGCGACACCGACCATCTGGAGGCCCGAAATACCAACGCCGAGGAAAAGCCACGACACCAGAACGATGTTGATCGTCATCATCGCCAGCAGGATCGCGCCGTTGATGGCCTGGGTGTTCTCGATGCCGAGGAACAGCAGACCGCCGAAAGCGGTCATGTTGAGCACGCCCAGTCGCGCAAGAATTC
>CAYFYS010000272.1:0-4021 GCA_964347365.1 uncultured Rhodospirillaceae bacterium
GGGCCTCGTCCGGGTCGTGGGCGTCGATGGCGGTAACCCATTTGAGCCGATCGGGCGCCTGGCTCTAGATATCCGCGACCCAATTGTTGTAGGCGCGGGTCAGCGCCTGGTTGAGCGCCGGGTCCCTGGCGATCGGCCATTGGAGGAAGAGCGTCGGGTAGTTGACCGACAACCAGGTGTCCTCGGCATCCATGACAGCAAGCCGATCCCTGGCCGAGTGGAACTCGCCGCTGCGGTGCGGGCCGCGCCACTTGGCCATCCGCTGATACTCGGTGGAGACCACGTGGTCCCTGCTCGAGGGCGAGCCGCCGATCCGCAGGCGCTGACCGTCGATCTGCCAGACATAGTCGTGTTCGTACTCCCCGGTCTCGACCACCACCGGCCGGCGGTCGCGAAAGGCGGGCTCGAGGTAGTCATCGCAGAACGTCGTCTCCCACTCCTCGACGTGACCGTCGCCGTCGAGCGCGTTGATCGCCGCCATCACACACTCCTTTCCGCAGGTCGGGGGCGGTGCCGCTAGTTCAGTTCCGCCACCCGCGCACGGGTATAGACGTCGTTCCACTGGCGGAAGGAATATTCCCAGGGATAGCCGCGCGCCGGCTCCGGCGCGCGGAGATCGACCGTCTCGCCAGCGAGGTAGACCGCCTTTATCGCCGTGCGGTCCTGCAGGATTTTGACGTCCTTTAGCGGATCGCCGGCAACCACGGTGATGTCGGCCAAAGCGCCCGCGGCGAGCCGGCCGACCTGGTCGCGTTCACGCAGGATGGAGGTGTTGCCGCTGGTCGTCGCCACCAGAGCCTCCGCCGGGCTGAAGCCCAGGAAGTCGACCATGATCTCCAGCTCGCGCGCGTGCCATTCCCCGTAGGGCGTGATCGCGAACCCGCTGTCGGTGCCGACCATGAACTTCACGCCGGCCTTGCGCGCCTTGATCAGCATCTCGCAGGCGTCATCGACCAGTCGCCGGTTCAACCCGGGTCGCCACTTGTAGCAGGGGTCCGAGGGGCGGGTGAAATCGACCGTGTTGAGCATGAACGTGAAGGCGGGCGACAGCACCGCGCCGGACTTCACGACGGCCTCCAGCCCCTGGTCATCCATCTCGAAGGCGTGGAAGATGATGTCCACGCCGGCGCGCGCGGAAGTCAGCACCGCCTCGCGCCCGCGCGCGTGCGTGATCACCTGGCGGCCCAGCCGATGGCTTTCGGCGACCATCGCGTCCATCTCGCTCTGGTTGAAGCAGGCCATCAACTCGCCGTCGGCATCCTTGCGTTGCAGGCCGTCGAGCGCGATCTTGATGAAGTCGACCCGGTCCTTGACCTGCATCAGGATCTCCTCGATCGCCTCGTCGGTGCTGCGCACCAGCACGCCGACCGAGCTTTCGGGCACGCCGATCCAGGACGGGTACCAGTCCCCCAGCCCCTGGCGGGCGGTCACCTGACGGCCCGCGCTGGTGATCCGCGGCCCCTGGAACATGCCCGAATTGATCGCATCGCGCACGCCGACGGAACAGCGCCCGGTCGATGCCGGATCGGCGATCGCGGTATAGCCCGCCCGCAAGACGGTCTGGGCCGCACGCAGACCCCGCAGCGCCCGGTATTCCGGGCTCGCATACATGTCGATGTCCTCGTTCGCCTGGCCGTCGCCGTAGCTCAGATGGACGTGGATGTCGATCAGCCCGGGCATCACGAAATCGCCGGAGTGATCGATCACCGGCTCGCCCGCCTTCTGGTCGGGCGCCCCGGCGGAGGGCCCGGCATAGACGATCCGGTCCTCGTCGATGACGATCGTCTGATCGCCCGCGGCCGCGCCATGGAGGCCGTCGAACATCGTCCCACAGATCAGGTGTTTGCGCATCGCGTCCTTCTCCTGCGCCTCGCCACCCGGGGCTAGAGCGGCAGCGCGATCAGGCTTTCGATCATGTCGTTATCACACACCACGACCCGCTCACTGAACCGCGCCCTGCCATCGCACAGCACGACCACGTCGCGGTACTCGCCGGTCGAGAAGACCGTCATCGTGCCGTCGCGCATGGTCCGTGTGACCAGGTAGTTCGATTGTAGCCGATATTCGTTGCCCGCGACAGCGACCAGCCGGACGCAGCCGACCATGTGGCGGTATGTGTGGGGCTCGAAGACGTTGGCGTGGCGCACCGAGACGACCCGGTCCAGCAACATGGCCCTGGTGTCGCACAGCATGATCGAGGCCGGCAGTCCGCGCCTGTCGTTCTGCCGCGTCGCGATGCGGTACAGGCAGGGGTCGGTGAACAGGCCGGGCCAATCCTCCAGCCGGTCGCCGTCGATGCAATGGGCGTAATCGGCCATCAGGGCGGTGATCGCCGGCGGAACATGCGCCGTGGCGGCAAGGCTCATGGCGCCCTCCCTCGTGGTTTCAAGTCACCCACAGCATCGCGCGTCCGGCGCCGTTGAGCTAGGCTTGGTGCGCGGCCGGAACGACCCGGCGGAACGGCGAAGGAGGCGATCGATGGTGCCAGACGGGATGGTCGGAACCTGGCGGCTTGCCCGCTACACGCTGACCGATGCGCAGGGCGCAACCTCCGAGCCCTGGGCCGGCGATGCGCAGGGCTACATCTTCTATACGGCCGAGGGGTTCATGTCGTGCTCGGTCGAACGCGCCGACGGCAAAGGCGGGCGCGACCACCTGACCTATTGCGGCGCGCTCGAATGCTTGGAGGGCAAAAACGTGCACCACATCCACATGAGCAGCGACCCCGGGTTGCGCGGCACCGAACAGCACCGCGCGGTCCGCCTGGACGGCGACCGGATGACGCTGATCGCCGCGCCTTCGATCGCCTACGGCCCAGGCTCCCGGGCGGAGATCGTCTGGCAACGCGTGCGATGAGCAACCCGCGGATCGCCTTCGAGCTGTTCGACCGGCGGCCACGCCTGGACCCGCCCGAGGGCAGGCCCCTGATCGTCCACCTGGTGGTCAACGTCGAGCACTGGCGGTTCGACCGGCCGATGCCGCGCCAGGCGCTGAGCGGCCCGCACGGGCTGGAGGCGGTGCCGGACGTGCCCAACTTCGCATGGGCGGAGTACGGCATGCGCGTGGGCATGCCCCGACTGCTGCGCCTGTTTGCGGAGCGCGGCGTGCCGGCGAGCTGCAGCTTCAACGCATCGGTGATCGAGGCCTACCCGTCATGCGCCGAAGCGATCCGCAAGGCCGGCTGGGAATTCGTCGGCCACGGTCTGGACCAGAAGGCGATCCAAGGCGAGGACGACGAGGCGGCGCTGATCGAGATCACGCTGGAGATGATCGCCGCCTTCACCGGCGCGCGGCCGCGCGGCTGGCTGGGCCCCGGCCTGCGCGAGAGCTTCCGCACGCCGGACCTCCTCAAAGCGGCGGGCATCGACTACGTCTTCGACTGGCCGCTCGACGATCTGCCGTGCTGGATGACCACCGAGCACGGACCGATGCTGGCCCTGCCCTACACCCTGGAAATCAACGACAGCCCGCTCTTTGCCGGCGACAAGCACGATGCGGCCGAGATCCGCCGCCGGACGATCGACACCCTGGCCTGCTTCGAGCGCGAACTGGCCGAACAACCCAAGGTGCTCACGCTCGGGCTGCACCCGCATCTCATCGGCGTGCCGCACCGCTTCGGATACCTGGTCGAGATCCTGGACATCCTTCAGGCCCGAGACGATACGGTCTTCATGACCGGCAGCGGGATCGCCGAGTGGTTTGTTGCCGCAGACGCCGCAGCGCGCAAGGGAGGCTGAGCGATGGAGCCGGTGATGCTGGCGAGCCTGGCGGAGCGCATCGCGCCCGACCGCGCGGCGCTTGTGATCATCGACATGCAGAAGGACCTGGTGGACGACGGGTTTCTGTGAGATCTGGCCGGGCGCGACCTGAGCGCGACGCGCGCGATCATCCCCAACCTGGTCCGGCTGCGCGACGGCGCGCGGGCGGCCGGGGTGCTGGTGGTCCATGTCGGCTTCTGGACACTGCCCGACCACGCCAGCGATTCCGGGCCCTGGCTCGCCCAGCGGCGGCGCGCGACCTA
>CAYFYS010000273.1:0-4020 GCA_964347365.1 uncultured Rhodospirillaceae bacterium
TCTACCTATCTGGGCAAATCTGCGGGTGGCGTTGGTCGGAAACTGGTGGACCAAACAAACCCTCGCGGGGCCGCTGCGGGATCAAGCGCCGCCCCTCGGATCGTGGAGCGCTCTGCGCGAGGCATCGAGAGACCGGTTCGCAAGCCTGACGATCGCGGAGGATTGTTTCGCGCCTCTTACCGGCGTCCCGTTCGCAAAAAGCGCCGCAGAACGCCTCTTGACGTTGCTTGACGTTCTGGACCGCTTCGCGCGCGCTTTCGACGATAAGGGCGTACGCAATGCGGAAGGCCATTGCATATATGCGAACCACTTCACCGGCGAGAGCGCATTGTTTTCGGACTCCTCGGATACTGAGAAACACAGGTTTCGCCGTGAGCTGACCTTTACCCACCCGGAGGATCCGACAACCCCGCTGTTCTGCACATGGCACGGCAAGGTTCGGCACATGACGCTCCGTCTCCATTTCTCATGGCCCATCACGGCAGGGAAGCCGGTCCATGTCGTGTATGCCGGCCCGAAGATCACCAAGCGGTGATTTGGCAATGACGGGGACGCAGGAGTACGACACCCGCCTGATCGAGCGCTGGCTGCCGATTGCGGCGCTCGACAAGAGGAGCGTTCGCGAACGTCGTTCCGTGACTGCGTTGCCTCCTATCCACTTCACGCCGACATCGGCGCCTTCATCAAAGCGCACAACGAAAAGCCCAGGCCCTTCAAATGGACAAATTCCGCGGACGACACCCTCGCCGCCGTCAAGCGCTTCTGCCTCCGCATCGAACAAAACTCATGCCACGAACTTTGGATTCAGATGACTAGGGCGTCTGGGTACCGGTCGGGGGCGGGCGGGAAACCGGAGATGCACGCGCGCGGCCGGGCCGGACCGGGCGGGTCGGGTCGCTTTCGCCCGCCGTCGCAGCGCCAGCTTCGCGTCGGCGAAGCGGTGCGCCACGCTTTGTCTTCCATCCTGGAGCGCGACGCCGTTCACGACCCCGACCTTGCCGGGGTCTCGATCACCGTCACCGAGGTGGCGATGTCGCCCGACCTGCGGATCGCGACTGCCCATGTCACGCCGCTCGGCGGCGGGGACGGCGGGCGCATCGTCGGGGCGCTCAACCGGGCCGCGCCCGCCATCCGCCGGCTGCTTGCGCCGACGAACACGCTGAAGTTCCTGCCCGCGCTGCGGTTCGCGCTCGATACGCGCTTCGATCACGCCGAACGGATCGCGGCGCTGCTCGCCCGGGCGCGGGCCGGGCGCCCGGATGCCGGCTCGGACGGCAGCGATGAGCCGTAGGCGCGCCGGGCGGCCCGTCCACGGCTGGATCGTCATCGACAAACCCGCCGGCATGTCCTCGGCCCGGGCCGTGGCCAGGGTCCGCCACCTGACCGATGCGGCGAAGGCCGGCCATGCCGGGACGCTCGACCCGCCGGCCACCGGCGTGCTGCCGATCGCGCTCGGCGAGGCGACCAAGACCGTCGCCTGGGCGATGGCCGGGCGCAAGCACTACCGCTTCACCATCCGCTGGGGCGAGGCACGCGAGACCGACGACGCCGAGGGCGCGGTGATCGCAACCAGCGACGTGCGGCCGGACGCCGCGGCAATCCGCGCCGCCCTGCCCGCGTTTCGCGGCACCATCGTCCAGCGCCCGCCGCGCTATTCGGCAGTCAAGCTCGCCGGCCGGCGGTCCTATGCGCTGGCGCGCGCAGGGCGCGGCGTCGCGCCGCCGGCACGCGCGATCGAGATCGATGCGCTGGACCTGGTCGCGGTCGCCGATGCCGATCACGCGGTCTTCGAGATGCGCTGCGGAAAGGGGGCCTATGTCAGAAGCATCGCTCGCGACCTCGCCCGGGCGCTCGGCGGGGTGGGCCATGTCTGCGACCTCAGGCGGCTGGCGGTCGGCCGCTTTTGCGCTGAGATCGCGATTTCGCTGGATAAACTCGAAACGCTCGTGCATAGTGCGCCCCCGCAGGATTACCTGCTGCCGATCGAGACGGCGCTGGACGACATCCCGGCGCTCGCCCTGACGGAGGTGCAGGCATCCTCGCTCAGGCATGGCCGACCGGTAAGGATTGCGGCCGTCGAGGGGATCGGTGAAGGCGGCACCGTCTTCACGCTCACCGGCGGCAGGCCGGTTGCGCTGGCGCGCATCGAGCGGGACGAAATCCGCCCGCTGCGCGTGCTCAACGTTTGAAGTCGGAGCCCACGATGTCGATCACCTCCGCCCGTAAGGCCGAGCTCGTCACCGATTACGCGACCGCTCCCGCCGATACCGGCTCACCCGAGGTCCAGGGCGCGATCCTGTCGGAGAGGATCCGCAACCTCACCGAGCACCTCAAGGAGCACAAGAAGGACTCCCATTCGCGGCGCGGGCTGTTGATGATGGTCGGGCGGCGCCGGCGCCTGCTGGATTATCTCAAGCGCACGGACCAGTCCCGCTACACCGCGCTCATCGGCCGTCTCGGGCTCAGGCGCTGAGTTCGATGGCCTCACCCGGCGGGGGCCGCCCTGCCGGTCCGCCCGCGCCCAGTCGCGGCGCCCGCACCCCGATTTCGCTTTTGCCATGTTTGATGTGTCGGACATACGGCCCGACATACGGTCCGCCGCATAGGGCGGCGGGCTCTTGAGGGAAGGATACAGCAATGTTCACCACGCACCGGAAGGAACTGACCTGGGGCGGCCGCAAGCTGGTCATGGAGACCGGCAAGATCGCCCGCCAGGCCGACGGCGCGGTGCTCGTCACCTATGGCGAGACCGCGGTCCTGTGCACCGCCGTCGCGCAGAAGGAAGCCAGGTCGGGAGTCGATTTCTTTCCGCTGACGGTCAACTACCAGGAGAAGGCCTTCGCGGCCGGGCGCATCCCCGGCGGGTTCTTCAAGCGCGAGGGAAGGCCTTCGGAGAAGGAGACCCTGACCTCGCGGCTGATCGACCGCCCGATCCGGCCGCTGTTCGCCGCGGGCTTCCGCAACGAGACGCAGATCATCTGCACGGTGCTGAGCCACGATCTGGAGAACGATCCTGATATCGTCTCGATGATCGGCGCATCGGCCGCGCTGACGATCTCCGGCGTTCCGTTTCTCGGCCCGATCGGCGGCGCGCGCGTGGGTATGGTCGATGGCGAATTCGTGCTCAACCCCACGCCGGCGCAGCTCGAGGCGTCCGGGCTCGACATGGTCGTGGCCGGGACCGCCGACGCCGTCCTGATGGTCGAATCCGAGGCCCGGGTGTTGAGCGAGGAGCAGATGCTGGGCGCGGTGATGTTCGCCCACCGGGAGTTTCAGGCGGTGATCCGCGCGATCATCGATCTCGCCGAGGAATGCGCCAAGGATCCGTGGGAGGTCGTGCCACCCGATCCGACGACGGCCGATCTGGCCGAGCGCGTGCGCCATCTGGCCGAGGCCGACCTGCGCACGGCCTACGACGAACGGGTCAAGCAGGCCCGGGTGGAGAAGGTGGCACACGCCAAGGCCAGGGCCAAGGAGGCTCTCGCGGGGGAGTATGGGGGCGATGCGCTCGCCACCGCGCTCAAGGACCTGGAGAAGGACATCGTGCGCAATGCCATCCTGGAGTCTGGCATCCGCATCGACGGCCGCGACACCAGGACCGTCCGGCCGATCGAAGCGGAGGTCGGCACGCTGCCACGCTCGCACGGCAGCGCGCTGTTCACCCGCGGCGAGACCCAGGCGCTGGTGGTGGCCACGCTGGGGACCGGACAGGACGAGCAGATCATCGACGCCCTGGAGGGCGAATACCGCGAGCACTTCCTGCTGCACTACAACTTCCCGCCCTATTCGGTCGGCGAGGCAAGCTTTCTGCGCTCGCCCGGGCGGCGCGAAATCGGTCACGGCAAGCTCGCCTGGCGGGCGGTCCGGGCGGTGATGCCGACCAAGGAAGATTTTCCCTACACCCTGCGGGTGGTCTCGGAGATCACCGAATCCAACGGCTCGTCGTCGATGGCCACGGTCTGCGGCGCTTCGCTGGCGCTGATGGACGCAGGCGTGCCGCTCAGCGATCCGGTGGCCGGC
>CAYFYS010000274.1:0-4011 GCA_964347365.1 uncultured Rhodospirillaceae bacterium
CTTGGTGAGGTTGTCGAGGACATATCGCGTGCGCTTCTTGATGTTCGAGCCATAGTACGGAAACGCCGGATCGACGCGTGCTTGTGGCGGAATCCCGGTCCTGAAATCGCTCGGCAACTGTCCGGCAGCAAAAATCAGCCCGCCTGCGCGATAGGCCTCGGTGTAGTTGGCCAGCGGCTGCGGGCTGTCGGACTTCACGGCCTGGACGCGCACATCTGGCTCCCGTTCGGCGATGGTCGGCCATCTAACGTGCCCTCGGCGGGGATGTCAATCCAACCTCGCCCGGTGGGATGGCGGAGAGTCCGTTTTCGGTTGAGCGCTGCTGCGGCCGAGTCTATGCTGCGTGCGCTTCCTGAGGGCGGCCCGCGCGTCGCCAAGCGATGCGCGCGCGTAGCGGACGGTGCACGGCAGGCGACCAGCGATGCCTGCACAAGCGGCGCTGCCCGACCGAAGATCTAGGAGAAAATGAAGGCCGCGTTTCCAAATGGCCCGGAACAGGGCAGCCTCCGCCGATCGGCTGGGAGACGGGCACGGCTATGTGCCGGACACCCCGATCGCGGTACGGCGCCACGGGCCGCGCCGGCCACCAGACGGCTGCGCGCGTCCTTGCGACCGAACGGGTCGCCGGGCGCCAGCCTCGGAGACCCGATCGATGACCAAGCGCATGTTGATAGACGGCACCCATCCCGAAGAGGCCCGTGTCGTCATTACCAGCGGCAACCGGCTGGATGAGTACGACGTCGAGACCTCGACCAAAAGGCATCTCAAGGGCAACATCTATCTCGCCAAGGTCGCGCGCGTCGAACCGTCGCTGCAGGCCGCGTTCGTCGATTTCGGCGGCGACCGCCACGGATTCCTCGCCTTCAACGATATCCATCCCGACTATTTCCAGATTCCGATCGCCGATCGCGAGGCGCTGATCGCGGAGGAAAACGCCGAACGCCAGCAGGACGATGCCGTCCAGGCGCTGGTCGATGAGATCGACGACGCCAGCGGTGATCAGGACGAAGACGGCCCGGAAGCCGCGGAAGTCGCACCCGCCGAGGCCGAGGTCGAGCCCGAAGCTGCATCGGACGCCGGGCCCGATGCGGTCTCGGTGGTCCCGCGCGATCGGGCGGGCGAGGACGGTCAGGACGACGGCGAGGCCAAGCCGCCGCGCCGCGGTCGAAACGCGGCCGAGCCCGCCGGCGAGGATGCGGAGGTTCGCCCCACGCATCAGCGGACGAGACGCTACAAGATCCAGGAGGTCATCAAGCGCCGTCAGATCATTCTCGTCCAGGTCGTCAAGGAGGAGCGCGGCAACAAGGGCGCGGCGCTGACGACCTACATCTCGCTGGCCGGGCGATACTGCGTGCTGATGCCCAACACCGCGCGCGGTGGCGGGATATCGCGCAAGATCACCAACACCGCCTCACGTCGCAAGCTGAAGGAGATCCTGAACGAACTGAAGATCCAGGAAGGCATGGGCGTGATCATGCGCACCGCCGGCATGGAAAGGAACAAATCGGAGATCAAGCGGGATTTCGAATACCTGTTCCGTGCCTGGGACGATGTCCGGGAGCGTACCATGCAATCGATCGCGCCGGCGCTGGTCTATGAGGATGCGAGCCTTATCAAGCGCGCAATCCGCGACATCTATACCAGGGACATCGAGGAGGTTCTGATCGAAGGCACCGAAGCCTATCAGACCGCCAAGAAGTTCATGCGGCTGATGATGCCGAGCCACGCCAAGCGCGTCCAACCCTACCGCGACGACAATATTCCGTTGTTCCATCGTTACCAGATCGAGAGTCAGCTCGATGAGATACACAGCCCGCAGGTCGAGCTGAAGTCCGGCGGCTATATCGTCATCCATTCCACAGAGGCGCTGGTGGCGATCGATGTGAACTCCGGCAAGTCCACGCGCGAGCGGAACATCGAAGAGACCGCGCTGAAGACCAACCTCGAAGCGGCCGATGAGGTCGCCCGCCAGCTCAGGCTGCGCGATCTCGCCGGCCTGGTGGTGATCGATTTCATCGACATGGAGGACAGCCGCCATCTGCGCCAGGTCGAACGCCGGCTCAAGGAGGCGATGAAACCCGACCGGGCGCGGATCCAGGTCGGGCGCATCAGCGGTTTCGGCCTGCTCGAAATGTCGCGCCAGCGGCTGCGGCCGAGCCTGCAGGAGGCAAGCAGCCAAGTCTGCCGACACTGCCGGGGGCTGGGCTTCATCCGGTCGACCGAATCGATGGCGCTGGTGGTGCTGCGTGCGCTGGAGGAAGAGGGCATCCGGCACCGCTCCAGCGAGGTTTCGGTGGCGGTGCCGAGCGCGGTGGCGCTGTATGTGCTCAACCACAAGCGCAGGGCCTTGGGTGAGATCGAGGCGCGCAACGGCTTCAGCGTCACCCTTGTTGCCGACGACACGGTGATCCCGCCGGACATGCGGATCGAACGGGTCAGAGCGCTTCCGATCGATCGTGCACCGGCGGGAGAGGGCGCGCCCGCCGAGGCGGTTGCCGCGGACGCCGGCGAGACGAAGACCGTCGACAAGGACGAAAGCGAGCGCAAACGACCCCGACGGCGCCGTTCACGCCGCAAGCCTGCCGCCGAGGCCGCGCCGGAAGCCGCCGATCAGCGTGCCGAGGACCAGCCGGCTGCGGAGAGCGCCGCCGACCGGGAGGCGACAGCCGCACCCAAGCGCCGCCGCCGCGGACGGCGTGGTGGCCGCGGGCGGGACGCCCGCCCCGAGGAGGCCGGATCGGCCGCGCCCACCAATGGCGCCGATGCAGGACCCGACGCGGCGGTGCCCGAAATCGACGATGCGCAGCCCCTGTCGTCAGCCGGGGATGCACCGGAGACCGGGCCCACCGAGACACCCACGGAACCGGCTGAGGCGCGCACGGAACCGGCCGAGACGAATGGCGGGCAGGAGCACGACGCGGGCGGCGTGCCCGCCACCGACGATGACATCGCCGCGCCGGCGCCGGGCGTCGTCCCGCACGAGGTCGCGGCCGATCTCCCTCGCCGTCGCGGCTGGTGGCAGCGCTTGGTCGACTAAAGCCTGTTGCGGCCGGATCGGCCCGACTCGGCGCATCTTGCCGCCCAGCGCTCCAACCGGGAGACGGCCTTGCGCATGTCCGCGTCCGACCCGGCAAAGGAGATCCGCACGAAGTCGCGGCCGCGCGCCGGGTCGAAGTCCCGTCCGGGCGCCATCGCGATACCGGCCTCGCGCAGCAGCCGATCGCACAGCGTCCCGCTGTCCAGCCCCAACGGGCTGACATCGACATAGAGGTAGAACGCGCCGTCGGCGGGCGCCAGCCGGTCGAGCCCCGTCCGGGGCAGTCCGTTCAGGAGGATCTCCCGGTTGCCGGCGTAGCGGCATACATTGGCGTCCAACTCCTCGCGGCAGTCGAAGGCCGCCAGCGCGGCGTGCTGGGCCAGGCTGGGCGGCGAAATGTAGAGGTTCTGGGCGAGGCATTCGACGGCCCGCAGCAGATCCTCGGGCACGACCATCCATCCGATCCGCCAACCGGTCATCGAGAAATATTTCGAGAAGCTGTTGATGATCACGGCCTCGTCGGTGAAGGCAAGCGCGGTCTCCGCCGGGCCGGCATAGGTAATCCCGTGATAGATTTCATCGGAGATCAGCCGGACTCCGCGGTCCCTGCAGTAGTTGGCAAGCGCCGCCAGCGCATCCCGGTCGAGCATCGTGCCGGTCGGATTGGCGGGACTTGCAACGATCAGCCCGTCGAGGGGGCCGTCGATGCCCTCGAGAAGCGCTGCGCTGGGCTGGTACCGCGTCTCGGGGGTCGTCTGGAGGCGGACCGTCTCGACCCCCACCGCCTGCAGGATGTTGCGATAGGCGGGATAGCCCGGATCGGCGAGCGCCACGCGGTCGTCGGCCTCGAAAGCGGCCAGGAAGGACAACATGAACCCGCCCGAGGATCCGGTCGTGACGACGATCCGCCGGGGATCGACCGACTGGCCATAGCGGTCCTGGGAATGGGCGGCGATCCGTGCGCGCAGCTGCGG
>CAYFYS010000275.1:0-4006 GCA_964347365.1 uncultured Rhodospirillaceae bacterium
CGCCTCGTCAGCCGCGGCCATCAGGACCATCCCCGGCAGACAGCCCATATAGGCGATGTCGAAGGCGCCGCAATGGGTCTGCCCGTCGGCACCCACGTACCCGGCGCGGTCCACGGCGAAGCGGACCGGCAGGCTCTGGATCGCCACATCGTGGACGATCTGGTCGAAGGCCCGCTGCAGGAAGGTCGAATATATTGCCACGAACGGCTTCATGCCCTCGGCCGCAAGCCCGGCTGCGAACGTCACCGCGTGCTGTTCGGCAAGACCGACGTCGAAGGTGCGGCCGGGAAAGACCTCCCCGAACCGGTCCAGTCCGGTGCGGGAGGGCATGGCTGCCGTGATCGCGACGATCCGGTCGTCGCGGCGCGCCTGCGCGATCAGGCTGTCGGCGAACACGCGTGTGTAGCTCGGTGCGTTGGACCCGCCGGCGGAGAACGCGCCGCTGGTGACATCGAACTTGCCCACGCCGTGGTAATAGTCGTCCGACCGTTCGGCGGGGGGATATCCCTTTCCCTTCTGGGTGACCACATGAACCAGGACCGGACCGTCGGCGGCGGCATCGCGGACGTTGCGCAGGACCGGGATCAGATGATCCATGTTGTGGCCGTCGACCGGACCCACATAGAACATGCCGAGCTCTTCGAACAACGTGCCCCCGGTCAGCAGGCCGCGGGCGTAGCTCTCCGCGCGCTGTGCCGATTTCTGAACCGGGCGCGGAAAGCGCTCCGACATGTGGCGGCCGATATCGCGCAGCGAACGATAGGTTTTCGAGGAGATGAGCCGCGACAGATAGGCCGACAGGGCGCCCACCGGTGGTGCGATCGACATGTCGTTGTCGTTGAGGATGACGATCAGCTTGTTGGCCATCGCGCCGGCGTTGTTGAGCCCTTCGAACGCCATGCCGCCGGTCATTGCGCCGTCGCCGATGACCGCAACGACCTTGTTGGCGTTGCCCAGCAGATCGCGCGCGACCGAGAATCCGAGCGCCGCCGAGATCGAGGTGGATGCGTGGGCGGCGCCGAACGGGTCGTATTCGCTTTCTGAGCGCTTGGTGAAGCCCGACAGCCCGCCGCCCTGTCGAAGCGTGCGGATGCGCTCGCGGCGCCCGGTCAGGATCTTGTGCGGATAGGCCTGATGGCCGACATCCCAGACGAGCCGATCGGTCGGCGTATCGAAGACGTAGTGCAGCGCGACCGTAAGCTCGACAACCCCCAGCCCCGCGCCCAGATGTCCGCCGGTAACCGAAACCGCATCGATCGTTTCTGCTCGCAACTCGTTGGCAAGCTGCTGTAGCTGGCCGGGGCGCAGGGCCTTCAGATCGCCCGGCCTCCTTATCCCGTCCAGCAGCGGCGTCTCTGGCATCGTCATCTGTCCGGGGGATGAAGTCCTGGGTTGCCGGGGTGGACCATGGAAGCGCCCACCGTGACGTCAGAGACTAGCGACGTCGACCCACATGCGCCAACCCCTTTCCGTTCCGGCCGAAGGCGGCCCGGCGGCTTCCCGTACTTCCATGAATTTCCTTGACACGCATTGGAGCGGGTTAATGGTATGGCAGCGATGAGCACGGACACTCTGAGCATCGCGCACAACTTAGCGCACGCCGGCTTCACCCGGGACCAGGCGGAGGGCGCGGCAAGCGCCGTTCACAAGCTCGTGCACGACGGTGTCGCCGCCAAGACCGACATCATACATCTCGGGACCAAGACCCAACCCGTCGACTCCGGACCTGGCTCCCTGGAAGCGAAGATCGAAGCTATCGACTCCAATCTCGACCTCTTGATAACACGTATGGAAACCGCGGAAGAGCGAATCGAAATCTTTGCAGCCAGGACGGAAGCCGCAATCGCCAACGCCAAGCGGCAGGTGATCCTGGCCGTCGTGGCAGTCAGCGGTGCGATCGTGCGGCTTCTCAAGCTGTTGCCGTAGATACGCCGTGCGGCTGTTATCCGTTGAAAATGACGCTGGGCGCACCCTGGGTTTCAGGGCGAGCTGAATCCCTGCGGGGTCTCCATAAGTCTGTGGGGGGAACCCCGGAAGACGACATTTGGATCATTGTCTTGTAGTTCTCTGCCGTTCAGCGCGGCCCTGACGCTGGCCGGCCGCAGAGGCGGACGACGGGTCAGGCGATGACCTATCTGTGGGTTGCAATCGGCAGTGCGATCGGCGGCATCGGGCGCTATTGGTGCGACGGGCTGGTTTCCGAACGGTTCGGTGTCGCCTTCCCGTGGGGTACGATCCTCGTCAACGTCGTGGGCTCGTTCGTCATCGGCATCGCAGCGCCGCTGGTGCCGTCCCTGGACCGGTCGTGGTTGTCCGAGCCCGAGGCCCGTGCCTTCGTCATCTTCGGGCTGTGCGGCGGCTATACCACCTTCTCCGCCTTCAGCATCCAGAACCTGGTCCTGTTGCGCGAAGGCGCATGGGCGCATGCGTTCGGCAACATCGTCCTGTCGGTGGCATCCTGCCTCTTCGCTGTCTGGCTCGGTCATCTCGCCGGCACCGGTCTCGGCCGGATCCGCCCGGGTTGATCCCGCCATCCCGGCCCCGCTCCGGCGCCGTGGCGGGTGCCAGGGCGTCGAAGGAGGTTGCCATCATCAGGCCGACTGCCGCCCCGGATGCACGACAGGGGCGATCGGCGGCAACCTTACCCCGGCGCAGGATCGGCCAGCGGTGCGGGCGCGATCCGGGCTGCGCAGAACTTGAACTCCGGGATCTTGCCGAACGGGTCCAGCGCCGGATTGGTCAGGAGATTGGCTGCAGCCTCGGCGTAGCAGAAGGGGATGAAGAGCATTCCGTCGGGCACGTCGTTGTCCACCCGTGCCTTGAGTTCGATCGCGCCGCGGCGGGTCTCCACCCTGACCGGATCGCCCGGATCCAGCCCCATCGCTTCGAGGTCGCGCGGCGACAGGTGGGCGATGGCCTCCGGCTCGATCTCGTCGAGCACTTCAGCGCGCCGCGTCATCGAGCCCGTGTGCCAGTGTTCGAGCAGGCGCCCGGTCGTCAGAATCATCGGGAACGCCTGGTCGGGCATCTCGTCGGGCGGCGCGACAGCGGCCGGGACGAACTTGCCGCGGCCGTTGGCGGTCGGAAACCCGTCGCCGAAGATGATTTCGGCGCCCGACTCATCGACGGTCTCGACCGGATAGGTGACCGAGTCCTCGGCTTGCAGCCTCTCCCAGGTGATCCCCCTGATCGAAGGCATGATCTGGCGCATCTCCGCGAACACGTCCGCCGGGCCGTCATAGCGCCAATCCAGGCCGAGCCGGCGCGCGATCTCCTGGATGATCTCGATGTCGGGGCGGGCCTCGCCCGGCAGTGGCAGGGCCGCGCGGGCGAGCTGGACCTGGCGGTTGGTGTTGGTGAAGCTGCCTTCCTTCTCCGGGAACGCCGAGGCCGGAAGGACGACATCGGCGAAATAGGCGGTCTCGGTCAGGAACAGGTCCTGGACGACTAGGTGGTCGAGCTTCGCAAGCGCCTGGCGCGCGTGATCGACGTCTGGGTCCGACATCGCCGGGTTCTCGCCCATGATGTACATGCCGCGGATTTCCCCGGCATGGATGGCGTCCATGATCTCGACCACCGTCAGCCCGCGCTCCGGGTCCAGCCCGGTCTGCCAGAACGACTCGAAGGTCTTGCGGATGTCCTCGCCGGCGACCGACTGGTAGTCGGGATAGAACATCGGTATCAGCCCGACATCGGATGCCCCCTGGACGTTGTTCTGGCCGCGCAAGGGGTGCAGGCCGGTGCCCGGCCGACCGACCTGGCCGGTCATCAGCGCAAGCGAGATCAGGCAGCGCGCATTGTCGGTGCCGTGGACGTGCTGGGAGATGCCCATGCCCCAGAAGATCATCGCCGCATGCGCGCCGGCATAGGTCCTGGCGACGGTTCGGATGGTCCGGGCGTCAATGCCGCAGACCGGCGCCATCTCTTCGGGCGTGAACGGCGCAAGGTGGCTGCGCAAGGTTTCGAACCCGTCGGTATGTTTGGCGATGTATTGCCGGTCGTAGAG
>CAYFYS010000276.1:0-3996 GCA_964347365.1 uncultured Rhodospirillaceae bacterium
GACTCGGACTTCTTGTCGCTACCCAGGCGCGCGGGGCGCGGTGCACAGGCGGACGGATGATGGCGAAAGTCCCCATGACATCGGATGGCTACGCGAGGCTCGATGCGGAGCTGCGGCGTCTGAAGACCACGGAGCGTCCGAAGATCATCCGTGCGATCGCCGCAGCGCGCGAGCACGGCGATCTTTCCGAGAACGCCGAATACCACGCCGCCCGCGAACGGCAGGCCTTCGTGGAGGGCCGCGTGGCCGGTCTGGAGGACATCATCCGGCGTGCCGAGATCATCGACGTCAGCAAGCTGTCGGGCGAGAACGTGAAGTTCGGCGCCACCGTGACGCTGTCCGATGAGGACACCGACGAGAAGCGCACCTTCCAACTTGTCGGCGAACACGAATCCGATGTCGATGCCGGCCGCCTGTCCATCAACTCGCCGATGGCACGCGCGGTGATCGGCCGCACGATCGGTGATTCGGTCGAAGTCACCACGCCCAGGGGCACCCGCTCCTTCGAGGTCACCGGCGTCGAATACCGCTGAGGCGCGCGGGCGGGCCGACGGTGCCGCGCGGCTCCTCAACGGCGATGGGCACGCCCGGGCGGTGCATGGAGGTCCGCACCGCAAGGGCGGATTTCACCACCGAGACGTTGGGCGCCGCGGTGAGCCTGGTCGTCAGAAAGCGCTGATAGGCGTCCCAGTCGGTCGCAACGATCTTCAGCAGGAAATCCGTCTCACCGGCCAGCATGTGGCACTCGCGCACCTCGGGCCAGGACGCCACCAGGTTCTCGAAGGCGATCAGGTCGGCCTCGGCCTGGCTGTGCAGCCCGACATTGGCGAACACCGTCACCCCGAAACCCAGCGCCTCGGGATCGATTTCGGCGTGGTAGCCAAGGATGCACCCGGTCTCCTCCAGGGCGCGCACGCGGCGCAGACAGGGCGGCGGTGATATCCCCGCGCGGCGGGCGAGTTCGACGTTGGTCATCCTGCCGCGGTCCTGCAGGTCGCGAAGAATGCGCCGATCGATCCGGTCGAGCTTCACCCGTGCCATTGGTGCCCCCAGCCGTTCCGGCCCGGCCGTTCCGGCCGTGCTCCCGAGAAATTAAATTATCACGAACCGTAATTATATTTCAAGATCTTGGCGTGGCCCGTCCGTTTGGTCCCTGGAAAAACGCGTGACGGGACCCTAGTTTCATGCGCGTTCGCAGCAATGACGCCGCGCCGCCGCATCCGGGACGGGGGAGCCATGCCGCAAGGACACACCGCCAAGGTTCTGATCCTGGGCTCCGGGCCGGCGGGATACACCGCCGCCGTCTACGCCGCGCGCGCTGCGCTGGAGCCGACGCTGGTCACCGGTATCGAGGTCGGCGGCCAGCTGTCGATCACCACCGATGTGGAGAACTACCCCGGCTTCGCCGATGTCATCCAGGGCCCCTGGCTGATGGAGCAGATGGCCACCCAGGCGCGCAATGTCGGCACGCGGCTGGTCAACGACATGATCGTGGCGGTCGATCTGTCGCAGCGGCCGTTCCTGTGCACCGGTGACGGCGGGGACAGCTACGCCGCCGAGACCGTCATCATCGCAACCGGCGCCCAGGCGCGCTGGCTCGGACTCCACAGCGAGGCGGCGTTCCGGGGTTTCGGCGTCTCGGCCTGCGCGACGTGCGACGGGTTCTTTTTCCGCGGCAGGGAGATCGCTGTCGTCGGCGGCGGCAACACCGCGGTGGAAGAGGCGCTCTATCTGACCAACCACGCCAGCAAGGTGAGCCTGATCCACCGCCGCGACCGGCTGCGGGCCGAGAAGATCCTCCAGGAGCGCCTGTTTCGCAACGACAGGATCGAGGTGATCTGGGACAGCGTGGTCGAGGAGGTCCTGGGCAGCCCGGAGTCGCCCGAGGTCACCGGGCTGCGGCTGCGCAATGTCAGGACCGGCGCGGTGTGCAAGCTCGCCGTGGCCGGGCTGTTCGTGGCCATCGGACACGATCCGGCGACGCAACTCTTCCGCGGGCAGCTCGACATGGATGGCGAGGGCTATATCAGGACCGAACCCGACAGCACCGCGACCAGCGTGCCGGGGGTGTTCGCCGCCGGCGATGTGCAGGACAAGGTATACCGCCAGGCGGTCACCGCTGCGGGCACCGGCTGCATGGCCGCGCTGGAGGCCGAGAAGTTCCTCGCCGAACGGGCGGTCGCGGCCGCAGCGGATCAGGGTCGCGCGCACCCGTGACGATGGATTGGGACAAGCTGCGGGTCTTTCACGCCGTCGCCGAGGCGGGCAGCTTCACCCATGCGGGGGAGTCGCTCAACCTGTCGCAATCCTCGGTCAGCCGCCAAATCGGCGCGCTGGAGAACAGCCTCAACGCAGCGCTGTTCCACCGCCACGCCCGCGGCCTCCGGCTGACCGAGACCGGCCAGACGCTGTTCCGGACGGCCAAGGAGGTTTCCGCCAAGCTCGCCATCGCCGAAGCGATAGTCGGCGAATCGCGCGATAAGCCCAAGGGGCCGCTGCGCATCACCACCACCGTCGCCTTCGGCTCGATCTGGCTGACCGAACGGCTCCGCGAGTTCATCGAGACCTATCCGGAGATCTCCGTGACCCTGCTGGTCAGCGAGGACGAGCTCGACCTGTCGATGGGCCAGGCCGACGTCGCCATCCGCATGACCGCCCCGCGGCAGTCAGACCTGATCCAGCGGCGGCTGGCGACGATGCGTCACCACGCCTTCGCAGCCCCGGCCTACCTCAACAAGTTCGGCATTCCGCACCGGCTGGACGAGCTCGACCGGCATCGGCTCATCGCCTATGACGAGACGATCCATCCACCGTATTCGACGATCAACTGGATGCTTGCCGCCGGGCGCAAGACGCAGCCGCCGCGCCGTCCGGTTCTGCGGGTAAACAACATCTACGGCATGTACCGGGCGGCGGCCAGCGGGCTGGGGATCGCCTCCCTGCCCGACTATCTGGGCCAGCTCGCCCGCGACCTCGTCCCGGTCCTGCCGGAGATGGAGGGGCCGGCGCTCGACATCTATTTCGTCTACCCCGAGGAGTTGCGCCATTCCCAGCGCATCGCCGTGTTCCGCGACTTTCTGGTCAGCAAGATCGCATCCGGCGGAATCCACTGACGGCTGCTTGCGGACGCCTCGGCCATGCAGTCGATGCATGGCTGAAATGTCGAAACATCCCTGGAACCGGAAGGCGATGCGCCCCAAATCGGCAGCATCGGACAACGGCGTGTCGCAGCCGCCGGAGATGTGGGCGGCGGCGAGGCGCTTCGAGGTCCGCGCGTGCTTCGCACGCCGGATGGGGTCTCAGGACCCTACGTCTCCCAGACGTGAAGCCTCCCTGTTGCACTGGCCCGGAAATCGACGATTTCCGGGCCTTCTTTCGCTTCGAGAGGCAGGCGGCCCCGCCGTCGACGGGCCGCTAGAATTCGCCCCAGGCGCGCTGGACGGCGTCTCGCGCCTGGATTGCGTCGTGCCAGCGCTGGAGATGGGGATAATCCTGCAGGCCGATACCGTCGGCCCCGTGGATGTGGACATCGGGATAGGACGCGATATCGGCGATCGAGTACGCACCGGCGAAGTATTCGTTCTCGGCAAGGTGCCGGTCGAAGATGGCGAACAGATCGCGCAGCACGGCATCGTAATGGGCCTTGGCGGGCGGTACGTCCTGGCCGAAGCGGTGGAAGAACAGGCCAAACTGCTGGGCGAGCGGGGTGAAGGTGGCGGCGCCGAAGAAAAGCCACTGATCGAGCGCCGGGCGCAGGGCCGGATCCTCGGGATAAAGCGCGCCGCCGGCCTTGCGGGCGAGGTAGGTGAGGATCGCGCCCGACTCGCACAGCGTGACCCGGCGCCCGCCGGGCCCCTGGGGATCGACGATCGCCGGGATCTTGTGACCCGGGCTGATCTCCATGAACTCCGGGTCGAACTGCGCACCCTGGCGCAGATTCACCGGCTTGACCGCATAGGCGAGCCCGGTCTCCTCGATCATCTGACGGGCCTTGTA
>CAYFYS010000277.1:0-3982 GCA_964347365.1 uncultured Rhodospirillaceae bacterium
GCCTGCTGCGGAACTGGCTCCTGGTCTATGTCTGTAACGCAGGCGGCGCGGTCGCAAGCGCGGTTGCGGTCCTCTTGTCGGGGATCCTGGAAAGCGGCGGCGGGGACATTCAAGCGACTGCCGCAGCCATCGCCAAGGCCAAGATCGAGTTGGACGGTGTGGAGGCCTTCTTTCGCGGCATCCTGTGCAACGCCCTGGTCTGCCTCGCTGTCTGGCTCTGCTTTGCGGCCCATACCGTCAGCGGCAAGATCCTGGCTGTCCTGTTCCCCATCTCGGCCTTCGTTGCGCTCGGATTCGAGCATAGCGTTGCCAACATGTATCTGATCCCGGTCGGCTTGTTCTCCGGCGCCGCCACGCCCGGTGCCGGCGAGCTGGTGGGCCTGGTGCAGAACGTCGTCGTCGTGACTCTCGGCAATATCGTCGGTGGCACGATCCTGGTCGCGCTGGTGTACTGGCTCGTGTACCTCCGGGCAGGAGGGGTGCAGCGCGAGCGCAGGCCGGCATCTGCGACGGAGAGCACCGAGCCCGGGACGAAGAGGGAGGAGCCGCGCCGTGAACGCTAAGGAACCTCTGATTTATCAGGGGTTCCCGTGGCACAGGGATGTGCCACCATTTTCGGTGGCTGTAAGTCACTGAAAATGTGAGCAAAGCGGAAAGCGCGCTTCCGCCTTGCGCGTCTGAGAAATGCAGGAGGCACTTATTCAGACCTTCCCTAACGTGAAAAACGAGGCGAGGCTTGGCGAAAGCGCTCTGCGCTGGCGCAGCGATCCGCTGCTGCCGGAATTCGGGACCACGGACGAGGTCGAGCCGATCACCGGGATCATCGGTCAGGACGACGCAATGGAGGCGCTGCGCTATGGACTGGAAGTGTTCGCGCCGGGTCAGAACATTTACGTGCGCGGCATCGCCGGCACGGGACGAAAGAGCCTGATCCGCCAATTGCTGGAGGACGTGAGCCCCGGCTGCCCCGTCACAGAGGATCGCTGTTATGTGCACAACTTCGCGCAGCCCGGCCGGCCCCGGCTGATCACGCTGCCGCGCGGGCAGGGGCGAGCCTTCCGCACCGGCATCGATCGACTGATCGAGATCATCGAGGCGGAGCTTGCCCAGGCCCTGAACTCGGAGACCGTGCGGGCAAAGCGCGCCGCGCTCGATCAGAGCGCTCAGCAAGAGGTTCGCGATCTCAGTGCGCCGTTCGAAGAGGAGCTGCGTGCCAACAGCCTGGTGCTGGTCAATCGTGGGGCGGGCGGCGTCATGCAGCCCGACATCTTGCCTGTCATCGACGGAGAGCCGGTACCGTTCGAACAGCTGGAGACGCTACGGAAACAGGACAAGATCGAGACGGCAGAGATCGAACGGATCCGCGATCGAATCGGTGCCTTTGCCGTCAAGTTCGGCGAAATCAACCGCCGTATCGCTGAACTCCGTCTTGACCATCGGCAAAGGATCCGCGAGCTGCTCGAATCCGAGACCCGTCGTTTTCTCGGCCACCATATCGACGCGATTGAGCTGGCGTTCGACGTTCCGGCGGTGCGTGAATTCCTTGCGGGCGTGATGAGTGACCTGGTCCAGCGCCTGGGCGCGCTCGACAAGATCAATCTGGCGGTTCGCACGTACCGGGTTAATGGGCTTGTCGAGAACGAGGTCGATGGGGCTTGCCCGATCGTCATCGAAAGCACGCCGACGCTCAGAAACCTGTTGGGCGAGATCGAGCGCGCGTTCATGGCCGAGGGCAGGCTTCACACCGACCACACGATGATCCGTGGAGGCGCGCTTCTGCAGGCCGACGGCGGATTTCTGATCCTCGAAGCGCGCGACCTGCTTGCGGAACCGGGTGCCTGGAAGATGCTGCTGCGCAGCCTGCGCTCCGGCATGCTGGAGATCGCGCCTGCGGGGCCGGACTCCCCCTTCGGCGGGCCCTTTCTCAAGCCGGACCCCATCCCGATCCACGTGAAGGTGGTGCTGATCGGCGACGGGGGGCTTTACGAGCTCCTGAGCGCGAGCGATCCGGACTTTGGCGAGCTGTTCAAGGTGCTGGCCGACTTCGAAACCACCATTCCACGCGACGAGACCGGGATCCGCTACTACGCCGGCGTTATCTCGCGCATCGTCCGCGACGAGAATCTGCAGCCGTTCACACGCGACGCAGTGGCCGCCCTGGTCGATCGCGGGGCCCGCATCGCCGGCCGGCGGGACCGGTTGACCACGCGCTTCGGCCGTCTTGCCGACATCGCCCGCGAGGCCGCGTTCCTGGCCGGGAGGAACGACCGCGACGCGGTGACGGGAGCCGATGTCGGCGAGGCAATCCGGCGGGGACGGCGGCGTGCCGACATGCCCGCCCGACGCTTTCGCCAACTGATCGCCGAAGGCACGATCGGCATCCGAACGTCCGGGCGTGTGCAGGGGCAGATCAACGGGCTGGCGGTGGTCAGCACGGGGGCGTTGACCTACGGCTTTCCGCAGCGGATCACCGCGACGGTGGGACCGGGCAGCGCCGGCGTGGTCAACATCGAGCGAGAGGCCGAGCTGTCGGGAGCCATCCATACCAAGGGCTTCTACATCCTCGGCGGTCTGCTGCGCCATTTGCTCAAGACGGAACATCCATTGGCCTTTTCCGCGTCCGTCGCTTTCGAACAGAGCTACGGAGGAATCGATGGCGACTCGGCCTCGGCCGCAGAGATGTGTTGTCTCCTGAGCGCTCTGACCGGCATGCCGCTGCGTCAGGATCTCGCGGTGACAGGGGCGATCGATCAGCTGGGCCACGTTCAGCCCATCGGCGCTGTGACGGAGAAGGTCGAGGGGTTCTTTGCCGTATGCGACGCCGCCACGCTCACGGGGAACCAGGGTGTGATCATCCCGAAGGCGAACGCGGGAGAGCTGATGCTGACGGAGGATGTCTTCGCGGCCTGCGCGGCAGGGGAATTCAGCGTCTACGCCGTCGCGACCATCCAGGAAGCCCTGACCCTTCTGACGGGCGTGCCGGCGGGCGAATACGATCCCGAGAGCGGCTATGCGGAGGGCACGGTCTTGCGAATCGCCCAGGACAGGGCGTTCGACTATTGGCGCACGGCCAAGGCGGCAGCCGGGGAGTAGCGAATGCCGGAGGTCGGACAATTCCGATGACGTTGCGGGACGCCGGCAAGGAAGATCGGCCGATGAGGAAATGGTTCATCGGATCTGCCGGCCTCCTGTTAGAACCGGAGACGAGCCAAGAGAGGGCTCGGTCGCTGATGCTGCACGGCCAAGGCCGCCCCGCCGCACGAGACGCGCCTCGTCGTGACTGACGCCGGGCCGCATCCCGACCGGGGGCGGCATTCCCGCCCGCCCGTTTCGGTCAGTGAACGTGTCCGTTCGCTGATGCGTGGCCGCCTGTGGCTGCAGGTTCTGGTCGGCATGGTTCTGGGCATCGGCACCGGGATCATGCTGGGCCCCTCCGTCGCCTGGATCGATCCCGAGACGGCCACGACGGTGGCCAACTGGCTGGCCTTTCCCGGGAAACTCTTCCTGCTGCTGATCCAGATGATCGTCATCCCCCTGGTCTTCAGCTCCATCATCCGCGGCCTCGCCTCTTCGGGGACTGTCGCACAGCTTCGCAAGGTCGGCCTGCGCGTGGTGGCCCTCTTCGTTCTGACGACCACGTTCGCGATCGCCATCGGACTGATCCTGGCGGACGTGATCGAGCCGGGCCGTTTTGTCGAGGGTGAAGCCGTCCAATCCCTGCGCGCGGCGGCATCCCAGGGGGCGGATACCGGTACGCCGCCGCGATTCGTCGACCTGCCGCAGGCGCTGCTCGCGCTGCTTCCGGCAAATCCGCTGGTGGCGGCGGTCGAGAGCAACATGCTTCAGGTGGTGATCTTCGCCGTCGTGGTCGGCGCTGCCCTGGTGATGATGGCGCCCCGGCGGGCCAAGCCCCTGCTGGACCTGCTCGGCTCGCTGCAGGAAGTCTGCATGACGGTCGTGCGCTGGGCGATGCGGATTGCGC
>CAYFYS010000278.1:0-3972 GCA_964347365.1 uncultured Rhodospirillaceae bacterium
CAGCAGCGCCCGCGCAGCGACGGCGCCGAGCGCCACCCGGGCGGCCGTGCACACCCCGTCCTCGTCGAGGGTGATGTTGACGCCGACCCCAGCCACGGCGATGTCCATCTCGGTGCGGGGGGTGAAGCGCAGATAACAGTCCGCCGCGCGCGGCGGGCGTTCCGGGAACAGGAAGGAGACCACGATCTCGCCCTTGGCGAGTGCGGTACGGCCCGGCCCCGTCGCGACATCTTCGACCGGCATCTCGCGGCGTCCGCCGGGTCCGGCGATCGCGGCCACCGCGCCGGCGGCGATCAGCGCCGGGACGCTGTCCGCGGCCGGGGAGGCGTTGCACAGATTGCCGCCCACGGTCGCGCGGCCACGTACCTGGATCGAGCCGATCAGCTTCACCCCATCGACGACCCCGGGCCAGGCGGCGTTGAAGCCTTCGTGCTCCATCACCTCCATCCCGGTCACCGCCGCCCCCAGCCGATAGCGTCCATCCTCCTCGGCGAGACTGCGCATCTCGGCGATGTTCTTGATGTCGACCACCAGGTCCGGTTCGACCAGATCGCTGCGCATCTGGACCAACAGATCCGTGCCGCCGGCCAGCAACCGTGCCTCGCCGGCGGCACCGGCCAGCAACGCCGCGGCTTCCTCCAGAGTCTCCGGGGCTTCGTATCGCATGCTGGCTCGTCTCCCTCGCTCGATCGCCGCTACTGGTATAGCGTCTTACTCCGGTGACGCAATCGTGTCGGCCGCTAGGGTCGTCCACCGGGGAAACGGGATGGACTTCGCGCTGTCGGAAGACCAGAGGGCGTTTCGTGAAACTGCGCGGGCGTTTGCCGGGGCCGCGTTCGCGCCCCATGCGGCGGCGTGGGACGAGGACTCGGTCTTTCCCGTCGATGCGCTGCGGGCGGCCGCCGCGCTGGGATTCGCCGGGCTCCACGTGCGCGAAGATGTCGGCGGCGCCGGGCTCGGCCGGCTCGATGCGGCGATCGTGCTCGAAGAACTCGCCGCGGGCTGCGCGTCCACGGCGGCCTATCTGTCGATCCACAACATGGCCGCCTGGATGATAGATACTTTCGGGACCGGAGATCAGCGCCGGCGCTTCCTGCCCGGGCTGAACACGATGGAACGGTTCGCGAGCTATTGCCTGACCGAGCCGGGCGCAGGCTCGGATGCGGCCGCGCTCGCCACCCGAGCCGTGCACGATGGCGATACCTATGTGGTCAACGGCGCAAAGGCGTTCATCTCCGGCGCCGGTGCGACGGACGTCTACCTCACCATGGTCCGCACCGGCGGCGCGGGTGCGGACGGCATCTCGTGCCTTGCCATCGAAGCCGACACCGCCGGGATGTCGTTCGGCGCCCAGGAGAGGAAGCTCGGCTGGCACTCCCAGCCCACGGCGATGGTACATTTCGACGATTGCCGCGTACCGGTGTCCAACCGCATCGGTGCCGAGGGCCAGGGGTTCCGCATCGCTATGGCCGGGCTCGACGGCGGGCGGATCAATATCGGCGCCTGTTCGATCGGCGGCGCGCGGGCGTGCTTCGACGCCGCCCGCCGTCATGTCGGCGAGCGGCGCCAATTCGGCCGGGCGATCGCCGACTTCCAGACGGTCCAGTTCAAGCTGGCCGACATGGCCACCGCGCTCGATGCGGCGCGGCTGATGGTCTGGCGCGCCGCATCGACGCTGGACGAACACGCGCCGGATGCCACGCTCCACTGCGCCATGGCCAAGCGGCTGGCAACCGATGCCGGGTTCGAGGTATGCAACGCCGCGCTGCAACTCCACGGCGGCTACGGCTATCTACGCGACCATGGGATCGAGCGCTTTTTCCGCGATCTCAGGGTCCACCAGATCCTGGAAGGAACCAATGAAATCATGCGCGTGATAATCGCCCGGCGCCTGCTGGCCGGGGCCTGAGCCGTGGCGGGGTCCGTCCGGATCCGCCGCGAAGGCGGCCTCGGCCGCATCCACCTCAACGCGCCCGATACGTTCAACGCGCTGAGCAAGCAGACCTGCATCGTCTTCCGTCAGGCGCTGATCGATTGGGCGGCCGATGATGCCGTCAAGGCGGTCGTGGTCACCGGCGCCGGCGAGCGCGCATTCTGTGCCGGCGGGGACATCCGCGCACTCTACGCTGCCAGGCAGGCGGGCGATCCGGATCTGGGCGCGTTCTTCTGGCACGAATACCGGCTCGATCACGCCATCCATTCTTTCCCCAAGCCCTATGTCGCGCTCATGGACGGGATCGCGATGGGCGGCGGCGTGGGTATCGCGGTCCACGGCTCGCACCGGATCATGACCGAACGCACGGTGTTCGCGATGCCGGAAACCGGAATCGGCCTCTTCCCCGATGTCGGCGCGACGGAGTTCCTGCGCCGGTGCCCGGGCGCGCTGGGGATGTATCTTGCGCTCACCGGCGCGCGGCTGAAGGCTGCCGATGCGATCCACGCCGGAATCGGCACCCATTTCATCCCGTCGGACCGGCTGGCGGATCTCCAGACGAGGCTCGGCGCGGCCGACCTGGACGGCGGCGCGGCAGCGGTCGATGCGCTGATCGCCGGGTTCGCAAGCGCGCCCGGCCCTGTGCAGATCCGCGCGCACGCGCGGGTGATCGACCGCTGCTTCGGCGCGCCCGGCGTGCCGGCAATCCTCGCGGCGCTGGAGGCGGAGGACGGCTATTTCGCGATCGAGACGGCTGATGAACTGCGTACCAAGTCACCGACCAGCCTGCTGGTCACCCACCGCCAGCTCCACCAGGCCGACGGGCTTGGCTGGAACGAGATCTTGCGGCGGGAATACCGCATGGCCTGCGCGTTCGTCGAGGGTCACGACTTCTTCGAGGGCATCCGGGCCGCGGTGATCGACAAGGATCGCAAACCGCGCTGGAACCCGGCACGGCTGGAGGACGTCTCCGAGGAGGCCGTCGCGGCCTGTTTCGCCCCGCTGGAGCGCGAACTGGCGTTCGACTGACCGGGAAGGAGAGGACCATGGCCGGGATCGGTTTCATCGGGCTCGGCAATATGGGCCGGCCCATGGCGCGCAACCTGGCCGGTGCCGGCCACGCGGTGCGGGGTTTCGACATCGCCGAGGCGGCACGCGCGGCGGCGAAGGACGACGGGATTGCCGTCGCCGAGGATCGCGCCGGGACACTCGATGACGCCGAGGCGGTGTTCACGATGCTCCCGGCCGGCGAGGACGTGCGTGCGGTCTATACCGCACCAGGCGGGCTGATCGCGCGCGTCGGGCCGCAGACGCTGCTCATCGACTGTTCGACCATAGACCTGCAAACCGCGCGCGATGTCCACCTTGCGGCTGCGGACAGGGGGCTCGCCCACCTCGATGCGCCCGTGTCCGGAGGCGTCGGCGGGGCCGAGGCCGGCACGCTCACCTTCATGGTAGGCGGCGCGGAGCCCGCTTGTCTGAAGGCCGAGACCCTGTTGGCGGCGATGGGCCGCAACATCGTCCATGCCGGCGGTCCAGGAAACGGCCAGGCCGCGAAGATGTGCAACAACATGATCCTGGGGGTGTCCATGATCGCGGTGGCGGAGGCGTTCGCGCTCGCCGAGCGCATCGGGCTGGACGCCCAGACCCTGTTCGACATCGTCTCGGTCGCCTCGGGCCGGTGCTGGTCGCTCACAACCTATTGCCCGGTGCCGGGGCCGGTACCGTCCTCGCCCGCCAACCGCAACTATGCGGCCGGGTTCACCGCCCAGATGATGCTGAAGGACCTTCTGCTCGCCCGGGGCGCCGCGCAGACGACAGGCGCAGCGACGCCTCTGGGGTCCGAAGCCGCTTCGCTCTTCGCGCGCTACTGCGCGCAGGGCAACGGCGCCAGCGACTTCTCCGGGATCATCCGGATGCTGCGCGAGGACCTTGCGTCATGATCGCAACCCCGGCGCGGTTGACACCGCCCGGAGCCGTTTCGATAGTCCCGCCCGTAGGACCGCAACGCTTCCGGATGGCGCCATGAGCGATCCGAC
>CAYFYS010000279.1:0-3960 GCA_964347365.1 uncultured Rhodospirillaceae bacterium
GATGGAATACGGCACCGGGGCGAGTTTCGGCTGTCCGGCGCACGATCAGCGCGACCTCGAATTCGCCCGCAAATACGGGCTTGCAGTGCTGCCGGTGGTCATTCCCGAAGATGCCGATCCGGCAACCTTCCAGATCGGCGAGGAGGCCTATGTCGGCGAGGGCAGGCTTGCCAACTCCGCCTTCATCGACGGGCTGTCCGTCGCCGATGCGAAAGCCGAGATCGCCCGCCGCATGGAGGCGGCCGGCACGGGCCGGCGCGAGGTGAATTTCCGACTGCGCGACTGGGGCGTCTCGCGCCAGCGCTATTGGGGCTGTCCGATCCCTGTCGTCCACTGCCGGGAGTGCGGGACGGTGCCGGTCGACCGGGCGGACTTGCCTGTGAAACTGCCTGAGGACGTCGAATTTGTTACCCCGGGCAACCCGCTCGACCGGCATGCCGAGTGGCGGGACGTGCCCTGCCCGTCCTGCGGGAACGCCGCCAGGCGCGAGACCAGCACGCTCGATACCTTCGTCGATTCCTCGTGGTACTTCGCACGGTTCTGCTCGCCTCTGGCCGATCAGCCGGTCGATCCGCAGGAGGCCGCCTATTGGCTGCCGGTCGATCAGTATATCGGCGGGATCGAACACGCGATCCTGCACCTGCTCTACGCCCGCTTCTTCACCCGTGCGATGGCCGGGCACGGCCATCTGGAGATCGAGGAGCCGTTCTCCGGCCTGTTCACCCAGGGCATGATCTGTCACGAGACCTATCGGACCGACGCCGGCGAATGGGTGTTGCCGATCGAGGTCGGGCAGGGTCCCGACAAGCGGCTCCGTCGCCTTGCCACCGGCGAGCCGGTCACCGTCGGCCGGTCGGAGAAGATGAGCAAGTCCCGGAAGAACGTGGTCGATCCAGAGGACATCATGGACAGCTACGGCGCGGACACTGCGCGCTGGTTCATGCTCTCCGACAGCCCGCCCGATCGCGACCTCGAATGGACCGAGGCTGGCATCGCCGGTGCCTGGCGGTTTGTCAACCGCCTGTGGCGACTGATTACCGACCCGCGCCGGGCGCTTTGCCCAGTCGGCCAGGACATGTCGCATGGCGTCGACGACCGACCGGATCTGCTCGCTATACGGCGTAACGTCCACAAGACGATCGAACAGGTTACCGGTGATCTCGAGGACTTCCGTTTCAACCGGTCGGTTGCGCGGATCCACGCCTTGGTCAATCTCCTGGCCGAGTTCGATGCCGCGGACGCGGCGGCGGCCTGGGTCCGGCGCGAGGCGTACGAGGCGATCATTCGACTTGCTGGACCGATGATGCCGCATCTGGCCGAGACGCTCTGGGAACATATCGGATTGAAGACCCTGGTGGCCGACGCGGACTGGCCGGCCGCCGACCCGGCGCTGGTCATCGACGAGGTCGTCACGATGGCTGTACAGGTCAAGGGCAAGACACGCGGCACCGTCGATCTTCCGCGCGATGCGCCGCAAGGCGAGGCCGAGGCCGCCGCGCTCGCGCTGCCGACGGTGGCCGCGGCAATCGGCGGGCGGCCGATCCGCAGGGTCGTCTTCGTGCCCAATAGAATCATCAATGTCGTGGCCTGATCCGACCCGCAGCATCTGTATTGCGTCCACCGCGCTCGCGCTGGCCGTTGTTGCGACCGGCTGCGGCTTCGCGCCGCTCTACGGCGAGCGGGGCGCGCGCACCGACGCGCTGGCTCAGGTGCGCATTGAACAGATCGCCGACCGAACCGGCCAGCAGCTTCGCAACCATTTGCTGCTGCGCCTCAACCCGCGGGGCGAGCCCCGGAATCCCTCCCATGTCCTAAAGATCAAGCTGGCCGAGACCAGGCGCTGGCTTGGCGTTCGGCGCGACGATGCCCCGACCCGGGCGAATCTCAGGATCCAGGCGACCTACGCGCTGGAACGTGCCGGCGACGGCGCGCCCCTGGCCCGCGGCAAGCTCTCCTCGACCAGCAGCTACAACATCCTGGACTCTCAGTTCGGAACGCTGAAGGCGGTGGCCAGTGCCCGGTCGCGGGCGGTGCGCGAGTTGTCGGATGCGCTGATCACGCGGCTTGCCCTCTCCTTGCGCAGCGCGCGATGAAGGTCTCGCCGGCGGCTGCGGACCGGTTCGTTGCCGATCCGCCCCGAACCCTGCGTGCGTGCCTGCTCTACGGCCCGGACGGCGGCCTGGTTCGCGAACGCGCGGAGATCCTCGCAAGACAGCGCGTTCAGGACTTGGGCGATCCCTTCAGCGTCTCCGCGCTCACCGGAGCTGCGATCGCAGAGGCGCCGGGTCGGCTGGCTGATGAGGCGGCGATGCTCTCGTTCACCGGCGAGACCCGGGTGGTCCGCGCCGAGGGTGTGGACGAGGCCGCGCATGCGGCGGTCGAGATCCTGCTGTCGCGCCCCGAGGCGAGCACGCTCGTGGTGCTGGCGGCGGGTGTGCTGACGCCGCGCTCGAAACTTCGCAAGATCTTCGAGGACGCGCCCGACGCCGCGGCGATCGGGTGCTACGCCGACGATGTCACGACCCTGAAGGCGGTGATCCGCGCCACGATGGACGAGGCAAGGCTTGAGATCTCAAGCGACGCGGTGGCCTTCCTGTGCGATCGGCTGGGCGCGGACCGCAAGGTGACGCGCTCGGAACTCGAAAAGCTCGTGCTCTACGCCCGGGGCTCCGGCAGGGTGACGCTGGAGGACGCGGCGCGGTGCTGCGGAGAGAACACACTCCTTACGCTCGACGATTTATGCGATGCCGCAGCGACGGGCGATCTCACTTCGTTGATCGCCGGGCTCGACCGCCTGTACGAGGAGGGCGCCAACCCGGTCACGATCCTGCGCGCGCTGCAGCGCCATCTGCAGCGCATCCAGGTGACGGCTGCGCGCGCGGCCGCCGGCACCCCGGCCGATCGGGCGATGAAGGCGTTGCGCCCGCCCGTGTTCTTCAGGCGTGAGGAGTCGTTCCGGCAGGCCATGCGGATATGGACGCCAGGCCGGGCCGGCGGCGCACTCGACCGGTTGTGCGAAGCCGAGGCGATCTGCAAGTCGGCCAGCGTACCGCCCGATACGGTATGTGCCGACGTTCTGATATCCATCGCCAGATCCGCCGCCGATGCGCAGCGCAAGGCGCCTTCTCGAGGCCGACGAGACGTCCCTCGGAGGTGAGCGCGCCGCGGCGGTATACGGATGCCCGACCGTCCGGACCCGCCCGGCGGGGTGAGGTTGCGCGAACCGGGATGCCGGCGGGGTTGGAGGATCAGCCGCCTTCCCGGCCGGCGTCGGACTCCACGGCGGGCAGGCTGACCCGGAAAGTACTGCCCGCGCCCAGCGTACTCTCGATGTCCAGGCGGCCGCGGTGGCGGCCGATGATGTGCTTGACGATGGCAAGTCCGAGACCCGTGCCGCCGAGGTCGCGCGAGCGCGCGGCATCGACCCGGTAGAACCGCTCGGTCAATCGGCCCAGATGCTCCGTGGCGATCCCCTCGCCCTCATCGCTGACCGAGACGACCATGGCCCGGGCG
Source organism: uncultured Rhodospirillaceae bacterium (assembly GCA_964347365.1). Taxonomy (GTDB): domain Bacteria; phylum Pseudomonadota; class Alphaproteobacteria; order MPNO01; family MPNO01; genus CAYFYS01. The sequence goes on from CAYFYS010000279.1 coordinate 3,514, forward strand.
CCGTCAAGCCCGCCCGGCGCGATGCTCACCCCCACCGTCGCACCCTGCCGGCCGTATTTGATTGCGTTGTCGACCAGGTTCTGAAAAAGCTGGATCAGCTCATCCTGGTCGCCGATGACCGCATCGCCTTCGCCCGCCCCGGAAACCGCAATCGTCATGCCGCGCGCGCGCGCGGCGAACTGCAGCGCATCACGCACGTGGTCGAGCACCGACGGCAGCGCGATGCAGGCCGAATGGCGCTGGTGCTCGCTGAGCTCGATCTTCGATAAGGACAGAAGGTCCGCGACCAGCCTGGTCATCCGTTCAGCCTGCCCTTCCATCATCTCCAGGAACCGTTCGCGTGCCTCGCCATCCTCTCGGGCGGGGCCGCGCAGCGTCTGGATACCACCCAACAACACTGAAAGCGGCCTGCGCAACTCGAGGCTCGCATTCGCGACAAAGTCCGAC
>CAYFYS010000280.1:0-3958 GCA_964347365.1 uncultured Rhodospirillaceae bacterium
GCGACGACGGCCACGACGAGGTCGTCACCTGGTCGCGCAAGGTGTTCATCCCGCTGACCCGGCTGTGCCGTGACGTCTGCCATTACTGCACCTTTGCCGCACCGCCGAAAACGGGCCGCGGCGCTTATCTGAGCCAGGAGGAGGTGGTGGCGATCGCGCGTGCGGGCGCCGCGGCGGGCTGCAAGGAGGCGCTGTTCACTTTGGGCGACAAGCCCGAACTGCGCTACCGCGCCGCGCGCGAAGCGCTGGCCGCGCTCGGCTTCGCGACCACGATCGATTACCTCGTCAATACCGCGCGCCTGGTCTTCGAGGAGACCGGACTGCTGCCGCACCTCAACCCGGGCGTGCTCGGTAGCGCGGACGTTGCCGCCCTGCGTTCGGTCTCGGTCTCGCAAGGGCTGATGCTCGAAAGTCTTTCGCCCCGGCTCGCCGCGCGCGGGATGGCCCATCACGGCTCGCCCGACAAGCGCCCCACACCCCGGCTCGCGACGCTGCGCCGTGCCGGCGCGCAGTCCGTCCCGTTTACCACCGGCATTCTTATCGGCATCGGCGAGACCCGCGGTGAACGGATCGACGACCTGTTCACCATCGCCGATCTGCACGCGCGCTACGGTCACATCCAGGAAGTGATCGTGCAGAACTTCCGCGCCAAGCCGGGCACCAGGATGGCGGCGGCGTCGGAGCCGGATACGGACGACCTCGCCTGGACGATCGCTGCGGCCCGCATCGTGCTGGGGCCGGCGATGAACATCCAGGCCCCGCCGAATCTCAGCGCCGAAGGCTGGCCGGATCTGATCGATGCCGGGCTCAACGACTGGGGCGGGATCTCTCCGGTCACCCCGGACCACGTCAATCCGGAAGCGCCCTGGCCCGGGATCCCGGCGCTGGAAGCGGGCACTGCGGCCAAGGGAAAGATCCTGGTGGAGAGGCTTGCGGTCTATCCAGCATACGCCTGCGAGCCCGGGCGGTGGCTCGATCCCGCCCTGAGGCCGGCGGTGCTGCGGATGAGCGATGCCGAGGGCCGGGCGCGCGAGGACGCGTGGGCGCCGGGCGCACCGGACGCGCCGCCCGTCCTGGCGGCGCCGGCGACCGCGGCATTGCCCGGGATCACGCGCATCCTTGATCGCGCGGGCGATGGTGCGAGGCTTGCGACCGGCGAGATCGCCGCGCTGTTCAGCGCGCGCGGCGGCGGCCTCGCCGCAGTCTGCGAAGCAGCCGACGCGCTGCGCCGCAGCGCCGTCGGCGATCGCATCACCTATGTGGTCAACCGCAACATCAACTACACCAACATCTGCGCGTACGCCTGCCGTTTCTGCGCATTCTCCAAGGGCCGCGCGAGCGCGGGGCTGCGCGGGACGCCCTACGATCTGAGCCTGGACGAGATCGGCCGGCGGGTGCGTGAAGCGTGGGAGCGCGGCGCCACCGAGGTGTGCCTGCAGGGCGGCATTCATCCCGATTATACGGGCGAGACCTATCTTGCGATCACCCGCGCGGTGAAGGAGGCTGCACCCGACATCCATGTCCATGCCTTCTCGCCCCTGGAGATCAGCCAGGGTGCGGCGAGCCTCGGGCTCGGCGTCGCCGAATTCCTCGAGCGCCTGATCGCGGCCGGACTCGACTCGCTACCGGGCACGGCAGCCGAGATCCTCGATGCGCCGGTCCGAGAAATTCTCTGCCCGGACAAGGTTACCACCGCGCAATGGCTGTCGGTCATCGGCACTGCCCATCGGCTTGGCCTGCGCACCACCGCAACGATCATGTTCGGCAGCATCGAGGGGCCGCAGTCCTGGGCACGCCATCTCAACCACATCCGCGACCTGCAGGCCGAAACCGGCGGCTTCACCGAGTTCGTGCCGCTGCCCTTCGTCCACATGGAAGCGCCGATCTACCTGCGCGGCCGGGCGCGCAAGGGGCCGACCTGGCGGGAAGCGGTGCTGATGCACGCCGTTGCACGGCTTGCCCTCAACCCGTTGATTGCCAACATCCAGACATCCTGGGTCAAAATGGGCCGTCGTGGCGCCGCGAAGTGTCTCGACGCCGGGGTCAACGACCTCGGTGGCACGTTGATGAACGAGAGCATCTCGCGTGCCGCGGGCACCACCCACGGCCAGGAGCTTCCGCCGGCGGAGATCGAGGCGATCGCCCGATCGGTCGGCCGGCCGGCCGGCCAACGTTCCACCCTCTACGGCCCCGTCCGTGAGGAGAGAATCGTCGCCTCGCACCGCGCCGCGCCGCTTGCGCCGATCACGACCGCCCGGCGATGAGCGCGCCGCTCCCGTCCATTGCGATCGTCGGCGGAACCGGCGCCGAGGGTTCGGGTCTGGCGGTGCGCTGGGCGCGTGCCGGCTATCGGGTGGTGATCGGCTCCCGTTCGGCCGGGCGCGCCACTGAAGCTGCGATCCGGCTTGCGACCCACGGCAGCGTCGCCGGCGCGGCCAACGCCGATGCGGCCGCAGCCGCAGACATCGTCGTGGTCACCGTGCCCTACGCCGCACAACGGCCGACTCTGGAGGACATCAGGCAAGCCGTGGCCGGCAAGATCGTCGTCGATGTGACCGTACCCCTGGTTCCACCACGCGTTGCGCGGGTGCAGCTTCCCGAGGAAGGCTCGGCGGCGATGATCGCCCGATCGGTCCTGGGCGCGGACGTCCGTGTCGTGTCCGCCTTCCAGAACGTCGCTGCGGACCACCTGGCCGATCCAGCTCACGAGGCCGATTGCGACGTGCTGGTCTGTGGGGACGACGCTCGGGCGCGCGCTGAGGTCGTCCGGCTGATCACGGCTGCCGGGCTGCGCGGGCTGGAGGCCGGACCGCTGGACAACGCCGTCGCGGCCGAGGCGCTGACCTCGGTACTGATCTGGATGAACCGACGCTACAAGTCGTCCGGCACCGGCATCCGGATCACCGGTCTGCCCGACGGGGACGCCGCCGATTGACCCGTGCCACGCCGCGGCTCGTGGTGTGCGCACCATCGGGTATCGGCCCGATCGCGGCGGGCACGGATTTGTGCACAATCGTCCTGGATGCGCTGGCCGGCGAGGGCGAGACCCTGGCCGCGGGGGACGTCCTCGTGCTGGCCCAGAAAATCGTCTCCAAGGCGGAAGGCCGCCTGATCGATCTCGCCACGGTGCGTCCGTCCGACGCCGCACGCGCGCTTGCGGACGAAACGGGTAAGGATCCTCGTGTGGTGGAACTGATCCTGCGCGAGTCCGACCGGGTTGTGCGGGCGCGTCCCGGGCTGATCATCGTCCGCCACCGCCTGGGCTACGTGCTCGCCAATGCGGGGATCGATGCATCGAACGTGGGCGAGGGCCGGGTCCTGTTGCTGCCCGAGGATCCCGACCGGAGTTGCGCGGACATCAGGGCCGAACTCGAACGCCGCACCGGGGTCGCGCCGGGCGTAGTCGTCAACGACAGCCTGGGCCGCGCCTGGCGGCTCGGGACGACGGGCACCGCGCTGGGGGTTGCCGGGCTCGCCGCGCTCAAGGACATGCGCGGCACCGCGGATCTTTTCGGTCGGCCGCTTCAGGTCAGCGAGATCGGCCTTGCCGACGAGGTGGCCGCGGCGGCTTCGATCCTCATGGGCCAGGCCGCGGAGGGGCGGCCGGTCGCCCTGGTCCGCGGCCTGCCCTACCCGCCCGAGGACGGGCGCGGCGCCGACCTGATCCGGCCGTCCGCGCTCGACCTGTTCCACTGACATGGAAAAGGCCCCGCGATATCTCGCGCTCGCCGGCGGGGTCGGCGGCGCCAAGCTTGCCGAAGGGCTGGCGCAGATCCTGCCGGCCAACCGCCTGGTGGTCGCAGTCAACACGGCCGACGACTTCAAGCATCTCGGCCTCCACATCTCGCCCGACCTCGATACGGTGCTGTACACCCTGGCCGGCCGCAGCAACACCGAGACCGGCTGCGGTCTCACAGGCGAGACCTGGACGGTCATGGAAGCGCTGGCCGATCTTGGC
>CAYFYS010000281.1:0-3932 GCA_964347365.1 uncultured Rhodospirillaceae bacterium
TCAGTCTAACGATTCCATGCCCCGGGTTACAGGCTGGGAAAGACGGCGGACAAGCGACGGGGAGGAACGCGCCAGGAACGGCCCGTCCACAAGTTTGCGCCTTTATTGTCCACACGGCAGGCGCCGCCGATCGCCGGCGCCCTGGCCATTCGATGGACTCGTCCCCGTCTTGCCCGGGTGCGTGTGGGAGGATCGGCCCCGGACGGACAACCCTGTTGAACGGTCATCGACAAACCGTGATCCTCGTGATTGAAGGCCTCCTACAACAACAACTATCAGAATCAGTCTTAGTATAAGGTTTTGGCGGTTATCCCGGGATACGACGCCGCACCCCTTAACGAGATGAGGCAGACGGCCAAACCGATCCTCGACGTTTTGGCGGGTGCTGCACGCACCCCCCCACCGGTGTGGTTGATGCGCCAGGCGGGCCGCTACCTGCCCGAGTACCGCGACCTGCGTGCCCGTGCCGGGACGTTTCTCGATCTGTGCTACACGCCGGAACTGGCTGCGGAAGCCACGCTGCAACCGGTCCGTCGCTTCGGCCTCGATGCGGCGATTGTCTTCTCGGACATCCTCGTGATACCCCATGCGCTCGGTCGCACGGTCGACTTCGAGGAGGGGCGCGGCCCGGTGCTGGACAAGCTGTCCGGCGCGCGTGACATCGCCGCGCTCCAGCGCGACGGGATGACGCAGCGTCTGGCTGCGGTCTACCGGGCGATCGCCGCAGTACGTGCGCGCCTCGACCAGACAGTTGCCGTGATCGGTTTTGCCGGCGCGCCATGGACGCTGGCAACCTACATGATCGAGGGTGGCACGAGCCGGGACCACCTGACGGTCCGGCGCTTCGCCCATGAAGCGCCGGCGCTGTTCGACGACCTGATCGCGGTGCTGACCGAGGCGGTTGCCGCGCATCTGATCGCGCAGGTGCGTGCAGGCGCTGATGTCGTCCAGGTCTTCGACAGCTGGGCCGGAATCCTGGCGCCGGCGGCGCGCGCGCGCTATTCGCTCGCGCCTGTGCGGCGGATCGCCGAGGCCGTGCGCGCGGCCGCCCCGGAAGTGCCGGTGATCGTCTTTCCGCGCGGCGTCGGCGCGGCCTATGCCGATTATGCCGCGCTCGAAGCCGTCGCCGGGGTCTCGATCGACGTTTCCGTCGCTCCGTCCTGGGCGGCGCGCACGCTTCAGCCCCTCGCTTCGGTGCAGGGCAATCTGGATCCGGCCGCTCTGCTGGTCGGCGGGGCGCAGATGGACGCGGAGGTGGCCGGGATCTGCGCAGCACTGTGCAACGGCCCCCATGTTTTCAATCTCGGCCACGGGGTGTTGCCGCACACCCCGCCCGCGCATGTCAGCCGGCTGGTCGAGACGCTCCGGAGAAGCCCGCAATGAAGCCGCGCCTGGCGGTGGTGCTCTTCAACCTCGGCGGTCCGGACAGCCTGGATGCGGTCCGACCGTTCCTGTTCAACCTGTTCAACGATCCGGCGATCCTGCGCCAGAGCGGTTTCGTGCGCTGGTTTTTGGCGCGGTTGATCGCGCGCCGTCGTGCCGGTGCCGCGCGGGCGATCTATCGCCGGCTCGGCGGACGCTCACCGCTCCTGGAGCAGACCCGGGCCCAGGCCGCTTCGTTGCAGGACGCGCTCGCCGACCTCGAGGCGGCCGTGTTCGTGTGCATGCGCTACTGGCACCCGATGGCCGAACAGGTGGTCGCGGAGGTCGCGCGCTGCGGTGCGCAGGAAATCGTTCTGTTGCCGCTTTACCCGCAATTCTCCACCACCACGACCGCATCTTCGCTGCGGCAGTGGCACGGGCTTGCCGCCGGCAGGCTGAGCGCGCCGTCTCAGGCGGTCTGTTGCTATCCCGATGAGCCGGGATTCATCGACGCGCTTGCCGCCAGCCTGGAAGCGGTGCTTGCCGACTGGTCCGGGCCGCCGCCCCGGATCCTTTACTCCGCGCACGGCATCCCGAAGGCCTTCGTTGCCGCGGGCGATCCCTACGCCGACCAGGTCGAGCGCACCGCCGCCGCGCTCCGACGGCGCCGTGCGCGCGCGGAGCTCGACCAGGTGGTATGCTATCAAAGCCGCGTCGGGCCGCTCGAATGGACCGGGCCCTATACCGATCGCGAAATCGCTCGCGCCGGGGCGGACGGGATTCCGCTGGTGGTGGTGCCGATCGCCTTCGTCTCGGAGCATTCCGAGACCCTGGTCGAGCTCGACCGGGACTATCGCGCGCTTGCCGGGCGCAGCGGCGTGCCGCGCTATGAACGGGTTGCAACCGTCGGCACCGATCCCCGGTTCATCGCCGCCCTTGCGCGGATGGTGCGCGAAGCCCTGGCCCGGCCGGCAGGCAGCACCGCACCGGGCGCCCCTGGGGTCTGTCCGACGACGCGCACAACCTGCCCGGCCGCTAATGCCAGCCGGCCGCACGCCGCTTCATGACCGCTTGGCTCGTCGAAGCCCATGTCTGGATCAAGGCGCTTCACGTTATTGCGGTGATCGCCTGGATGGCGGGCATGCTCTACCTGCCGCGGCTGTTCGTCTACCACTGCGCCGCCGCGCCGGGGAGTGCCGCATCGGAGATGCTCAAGGTGATGGAGCGCAGGCTGCTTCATGCGATCACCACCCCGGCGATGGCCGCCTCCCTGGTGTTCGGGCTTGTCCTGGCCCTCACCCCCGGGGTCGTCGACTGGTCGCACCTGTGGCCTTACGCCAAGACGATCCTTCTGCTCGCCATGCTGGTGATCTACGGCCTCAATGTCGCTTGGCGGCGCGCCTTTGCCGAAGACCGTAACATCCACAGTGCGCGCTTCTACCGGATCGCGAACGAGATGCCGGCGGCGCTGATGGCCCTCATCGTCGTCCTTGCGGTCGTCAAGCCGTTCTGAACTCCCGATGCCGCGCGGTCTGGGGCACAAACAGCGTTTGACTCTGCGCACGCCATTGGGTATGGGGTGCGCAAGGCGCCTGGATCCTTCCGGCGACAATCCGATTCCCCAGCCCACCCGGGGCGGCGGCATCTCCGCAACGAAGAATATCGGTAAGCGCGCGGATCTCCCCGCGCTTCGCAACATCGGGTGTTCGCATGAACTTGCAGGAACTGAAGCAGAAGTCTCCGGCGGATCTGCTTGCCTTCGCCGAGGATCTCGAAATCGAAAACGCATCCGTCCTGCGCAAGCAGGACATGATGTTTGCGATCCTCAAGCAACTGGCCGAAAACGACGTGGTCATATCCGGCGACGGCGTTCTGGAGACGCTCCAGGACGGCTTCGGCTTTCTGCGCTCGCCGGAGGCGAACTACCTGCCGGGGCCCGACGACATCTATGTCTCGCCCAGCCAGGTCCGGCGTTTCGGCCTGCGCACCGGCGACACGGTGGAGGGTCAGATACGCTCGCCCCGGGACGGGGAGCGCTATTTCGCCCTGCTCAAGGTCAACCAGATCAACTTCGAGGACCCCGAGCGCATCCGCCACCGGATCAACTTCGACAACCTCACCCCGCTCTACCCCGACGACAAGGTCAGTCTGGAGGTGGAGGATCCGACCAGAAAGGACCTGACCACCCGGATCATCGATCTGATCACGCCGCTCGGCAAAGGGCAGCGGGCGCTGATCGTCGCCCCGCCGCGCACCGGCAAGACGATGATGCTCCAGGGCATCGCCCATTCGATCGCGGCCAACCACCCCGAGATCTATCTGATCGTGCTGTTGATCGACGAACGGCCCGAGGAAGTCACCGACATGCAGCGCTCGGTCAAGGTCGAGGTGATCAGCTCCACCTTTGATGAGCCGGCGCTGCGCCACGTCCAGGTTGCCGAGATGGTCATCGAGAAGGCCAAGCGCCTGGTCGAGCACAAGCGGGACGTGGTGATCCTGCTGGATTCGATCACCCGGCTGGCGCGCGCCTACAACACCGTGGTGCCGTCCTCGGGCAAGGTACTGACCGG
>CAYFYS010000282.1:0-3856 GCA_964347365.1 uncultured Rhodospirillaceae bacterium
CCGTTCGATGACAGCCGCAGAAGGCGGCGGTGGCCCAGCCCGGAGATCCCGCAATAAGACGCGATCCGGGCATCGACCCAGAGATCGCCGTCCGCCCCGCGCCCGGCGGTCCCGGCCACGCGCGGGCGCATCCCGATCGCCTTCTCGCCCAGGATCTCGACCGAGCTCAGCCCATCGATGCTCGCCGTCGAATGGGAAGCGCTGGCGCGCTGGGCCGTCCGCCAGTCCTGCCGCGCACCCAAATAGGCTCCTGTGTTGACGATCAGCCGCTGGCGGGCTGCGCTCATCTCGAAGCTCAGCGCCCCGGCATGGGCGTGCGTATCGAAACCGCGGGCCGGCGGCGGACCGGTATCGACCAGCACCAGCGTGTCCGCCGCCGCCATCCGCTGGAAGCCGATATCGGGCGCCGCGGCCGGCGGCGTGCCGTCCGCTGCGGTGCGGGCGAGCACCGCAGCGATCAGCGCGCCGTCGTCCTCCACGGTGCCGTTGAACAGCGCAAGCCCGCCGTCGCCGTGGCGGAAGAGGCGCAGCATCGGGGCCATCCGGTCGATGGCGTCCTGGATTGCCGGCGGCGTTTCGAAGCCCGCTTCGCGCAACAATCCGCGCAGCGCCACCAGACGGTGCAGGACCATGTGCTGGACCGCCGGGCTGCGGGTCAGATGGCCGCCGTCCGGGGCGAGCTGAGCGTCGATCTCCGCCGCCAGGAGAGCGAGCCAGCGCGGCAGGCGATGGGCCTGTTCGGCCAGGCAGACCCCGGCATAGACCAGCCCCCGCAGGACCATCAGCCGCTCCACGCCGGGATCGAGCAGCCCGACCACGCGGCGCAGATGATTGGCCTGCCGGGCGAGCGAGCGCAGGAACGGCGCGGCGTCGATCGTCTCTTCGACGGGGAACAGATACGCCGCATGGGCGAGCCAGGCCGCCAGCCGGCGCCCCAGTACGTCCGGACGCCACGAGAGCGCGCGCCAGCAATCCTCGCGCGCCAGCCAGTCCAGCACCAGGTCGCGGCCGCGGCGACGGGCAGCCTCCGCGCCGAGGGCGTGCAGATCGCCCAGCCACTCGAAGGCGTGCAGCCCGGCGAGCCACGCGCCGGTGGCGGTCTCCGCGCGCCACGGCGGATCCTGTGCGGTGTGCGCATGACCGGCAAAGGCGTATTCGTGCTTGAGGATCGCGCGGCCGCGGCGCGCATCGCCAAGCCAGGGCTCGCACGGCGCGAAGGCCAGCCCGCGCGCGCGCATCCCGCCCAGCGTGCGGCGATAGAACAGCCCGTTGAACCACAGCGTCGCGCAGCCATAGGCCAAGCGGCGCGGCGTCAGCCCGTTCATGCCCTGGCGCGCCAGGGCGACGATTGGTATCGGCCGCATCCGGCGGCTTGGTACGGGGTCTTCGGCGGCCGGCGCCTCAGCCACCGTTGCGCAGGGTGCGGATGTTGCGCGCATACGCGCCCTGCCCGCCGGCGAAGGCAGCCGTGCCCGCAACCAGAATATCCGCGCCGGCCTGGACCGCGCGCGGCGCCGTCCGAAGATTGATCCCGCCATCGACTTCGAGCGCGATGTCGCGACCGGTATCGTCGATCATCGCGCGCAGGGTGCGCAGCTTGTCGAGCTGGCCTTCGATGAAGGACTGCCCGCCGAAGCCGGGGTTGACGCTCATCACCAGCACCAGGTCCACCTCGTCGAGCACCGCTGCGGCCGCCTCGGCCGGGGTGGCCGGGTTGAGCGACACGCCGGCCTGGCAGCCCTGCTCACGCACCAGTCGCAGGCTGCGATGGAGATGCGGGCCGGCCTCGGCGTGGACGGTGATGATGTCGGCCCCGGCGCGGGCAAACTCGGGAATGTAGGGATCGACCGGAGCGATCATCAGATGGACGTCGAAAGGCAGCCGCGAATGCGGCTTCAACGCTTTGACCACGTCGGGGCCAAGGGTGATGTTGGGGACGAAATGGCCGTCCATCACGTCGATATGGATCAAGTCCGCGCCCGCCTCGCCGAGTGCGCGCAGCTCCGCGCCCAGCTTCGCGAAGTCCGCCGAGAGGATCGATGGCGCTATGCGCAACGGGCGCGACACAAGGGCTTGGTAGCAGCTCGGCCGCGGCGGAGCAAGGAACCGGCCCGGCCGTCAGGCCAGGCGCCGCAGGCGGCAGACGTAGAAGCCGTCGATCCCGCCATGGGCGGCGAGCTGGCTGGGCAGGGTGCGAACGTCGCCTTCCGGGGTGAGAAAGCCCGCGGTGCCTTGGATCTCGTCCGGGGCCAGCGGCGCGCGGGCGAACCGTCGCTCGCCGTCCAGGAAACGTTCGATCACGGAAGCGCACTCCTCGGGCTGCAACGAGCAGACGCTGTATACCAGCCAGCCGCCGGGGATCACGTGGCGCGCAGCGGCCGCGAGCAGGGCGTATTGCAGCCCGGCCAGCCGCGCGGCATCGCTCGGTCGCCGGTTCCGCGCGATGTCGGGGCGGCGCCGGATCGTCCCCGTCCCGGTGCACGGCGCATCGAGCAGCAGCGCATCGAACGGCGCAACCGGTGACCAGCTGCGCAGATCGGCTTCAACCAGCTCGGCGGAAAGCCCCAGCCGGGCGAAATTCTCGGCTAGGCGCGCAAGCCGCCGGGCCGAGATGTCGAGCGCGCTCACCCGGACCCCGGCGGCGGCGAGCTGAGCGGTCTTGCCGCCCGGGGCCGCACACAGATCGGCCACCCGCCGTTCGCCGAGGGGTCTTGCGAGGCCGGCCAGCAGGATGCGCGCAGGCAGGGCGGCGGCCGCGTCCTGGACCCACCACGCACCGTCGGCAAACCCCGCCACGGCGGCCGGCGGCGCCGCTGCGCGCCGCAGCGTGCCGGTCGGCAGCACCTGGCCGTCGAGCCTGGCCGCCCAGGGCTCTGCGCCGTCCTTCACGGTGATGTCCATCGGCGGCTGGCAAGGTGGACGTTTGCGATCGCCCGGGCGGTCGCTTCGCCGTAGGCCGCCGACCAGCTCCGCCACAGCCAGTCGGGCGTGTTGATGCGCGCCGCATCATGGGCGCGGCACCGCACGGCGCCTTCGCGGCAGATGCGCCGCAGAACCGCGTTCGCCAGGCCGCGAAACCGCGCCAGGCGCGCACCGCCCAACAGCGCCACCGTCTCGTTGACCGCCGCATGGGCGGGCGTACCGAGGAAGACGATCTGCGCCGCGCCGAGCCTGAGCGCGTTCTGCGCCCCGGCCGCCGGGCGCGGCAGCGGGCGGTCCAGCCAGGCAGCGATCAGATCGTCGATCTGGCCCAGCCGGCGCAACGTCGTGGCGACGACCAGCCGACAGAACGCGCGGTCCCTTGCGTCGAGCGCCGCAAACGGCCGCGAGGTCGCGAGCGCCTCGTCGAGCGCCTGGCGACGGATCAGGACCGCATCGAGCAGCCCGTGCGCGGCCGCGCGCGCCGCCGAGGCCGGTCTCACCGCAGCCATCGCCTCATCGCTACCCGCCCCCGCCCGCGTGCCCGCTCCGATGCCGGAGACGGAGGTGCGTCGGGCCGTCTCAGCGGTTCATGCGGTTGTCGATCAGATCGTCCACGACGGCGGGATCGGCCAGCGTCGTCGTATCGCCCAGGGTGTCGTGCTCCCCGGCGGCGATCTTGCGCAGGATGCGCCGCATGATCTTGCCCGACCGGGTCTTGGGCAGGCCGGGCGCCCACTGGATCAGGTCGGGCGTGGCGATCGGGCCGATCTCCTTTCTGACCCATCCGACGAGCTCGCTGCGCAGCGCCTCGCCGGGATCCTCGCCGGCCACCAGGGTGACATAGGCGTAGATCCCCTGGCCCTTGATGTCGTGCGGATACCCGACGACGGCGGCCTCGGCGACCTTGTGATGGGCAACCCGCGCGCTCTCGACC
>CAYFYS010000283.1:0-3854 GCA_964347365.1 uncultured Rhodospirillaceae bacterium
TTCCACCCCGACGCCTTCGCCCTGCGCACCCGTCGAGAACATTCTGCGTTGACCGCTGCGGTTGTCGTCGGCGGGCGTGTGGGGATGTGGTCCGGCGCTGCGCGCCTGTCCAATGTTTCACGTGAAACATTGGACAGGCCTCCGGCCGGTCGCGTCGAAGCGTCTCACGCGGCCTGCCGGTTCGGGGGCTGGCCGGGCGCGCCGCTGGCCCGGTATCGCGCCAGGCATCCGGGGACCGTAGAAGACGGCCAGCGTGCCGTTGGGATGTTCGCGCGCCCGGACGGTGGCCTTGACGTGGTGGCGGCGGTGGCGGTCAGCCGCAGAACCCGGCGCTTGTCGCGCACGCCGCTCCCGGTTGACCCGGAACACCCCGAAGGGTGCGGCCATCAGCCTCCTCGCACTTCATCAATCTCGGCCCCTGTGCCTGTCCGTCCGAGGCATCCAACCCTCCATGGCATGGGCGCCTTCCAAGACCGGACAGATCATCCGGTACATCGACCGGACATATCGCGTGTTACCGACACAGATGCACTTTTGCAATTGACTTTTATTCGCATTTGAGAAGCATGGGCCGCTGATCGCGAGCCTGCAACGAGCCCGGGCCCGGTCCGCCCCGAGCCCCGCGCGCCGACAATCGTGGTCGGGCGCGCGGGGGTGTGGTTCGAAGACCTCCCGGCGTGGGCTCGTAGCGAAGGGACGCTCAGCGGCGGGCCTGGAGCCGCCGCCCGGATAGTTCCTGCGTCCGGGCGTTTTCGCGCTCTGCGGCCTGACCGACCGCGGGGGGCGGGTGGAAGCCGACCGGACCCCGATCCTCTCCCGTCCCGTTCGACGACATGGCCGCCCCGAGACTGTCGGTTCCGTGTGCGGTGGATGGGCAGATGCCGGCCATCGTGCCGTTGCGAAACGGCTCGTCCCCGGTTGCCGGGAACAGCGCGTTTGCGGTCCTCATCGACGAGGGATCACAATCCCAGCACGTCGGTCATCGTATAGACCCCCGGCGCGCGGCCGGGGGTCCACAGCGCGGCATGGACCGCACCGCGGGAGAAGATGCGCCGCGAGGACGCCTTGTGGGCAAGCTCCAGCCGTTCACCCTCGATGGCGAAGACCACCGAGTGCTCCCCCACCACATCGCCGCCGCGCAGCACCGCAAAACCGATGTCGCCGCGACCACGCGCGCCGGTATGGCCCTGCCGCGTCACCTGCGAGACCGTCTCGAGCGCGACCCCGCGCCCGGCCGCCGCTGCCCGGCCGAGCGCGAGCGCGGTACCCGAAGGGGCATCGACCTTGTGCTTGTGGTGCATTTCGAGGATCTCGATGTCGAAACGGTCATCGAGCAGGGCCGCAACCTGTCTGGTCAACGCGAACAGGACGTTGACGGCAAGGCTCATATTGGGCGCAAGGACGACCGGCACGGCGTCGCCCGCCCGCGCGACCGCAGCCTCTTGCGCGGCGCTGAAACCCGTCGTGCCGATGACGTGGGCAGTCCGCGCCTGTGCGGCGAGCGCGGCATGACGCGCCGTCGCCTCGGGCAGGGCGAACTCGATGACCGCCTCTGCACGCGCAAAGACCGCTGCCGGATCGGCGCCGATGCGCACCCCCAGGGCGCCCAGCCCAGCAACCTCGCCGGCGTCGCGACCGATCGCGGGGTGGCCCGGCGCCTCGGCGGCAGCGGCGAGCGCGCAGCCCTCGGTCTCGGCGATCTCCGCGACGACCGTGGCGCCCATTCGCCCGCCGGCCCCGATCACCCCGATCGCCAGATCCGCCATCGCCTGCCTCCCTCGCCCGGGGTGTGGTCCGACCCGGCCGGGACGATCCGGTTCAGTCGGTGAGATCGTCCCAAAGCTCCTTCACCTTGGCAAAGAAGCCTTCGGACTCCGGGCTCGTCGAGCGGGCTTCGCCCTTGCGGCCGCCGGCCTCGAACTCGCGCAGCAGCGATTGTTGATGCCTGGTCAGGTTGACCGGTGTCTCGACCTGGATCTCGATGAGCATGTCGCCGCGCCCGCGGCCGTGCAGCCCGGTCATGCCCTTGCCGCGCAGCCGGAACTGGCGCGTGGACTGGGTGCCGGCCGGTATCGTCACCTTGGCCAGCGTGCCGTCGATCGTCGGCACCTCGACGGTGCCGCCGAGCGCGGCGGTGGTCATCGGGATCGGCACGCGGCAGAACAGCGTCATCCCGTCGCGCTCCAACAGCGGATGCCGGGCGACGCCTACGAAGATGTAGAGATCGCCGGTCACCGAGCCGTTGAGCCCGGCCTCGCCCTCACCGGCGAGCCGGATGCGGGTGCCGTCCTCCACGCCCTGCGGGATGGTGACCGCCAACGTCTTTTCGCGCCGCACACGGCCAGAGCCGTGGCAGGGCTCGCACGGATCCTCGATCACCTGGCCCATGCCGCCGCAGGCCGGGCAGGTCCGCTCGACGGTGAAGAAACCCTGCTGTGCGCGGACCTTGCCGCGGCCCTGGCATGTGCCGCATCTGGCCGGCCGGCTACCCGGCGCGGCGCCGGAGCCATGGCAGGTCTCGCAGCTCGCCGAGGCCGGGATCCTGATCTTGGTCTCGTGGCCGCGATAGGCCTGTTCGAGCGAGATCTCCATGTTGTAGCGCAGATCCGCGCCGCGTCGGCCGCCGGCGCTCCCGCGGCGCCCGCCCACGAAATCGCCGAACATCTCATCGAAGATGTTCGCAAAGCCCGAGCCGAAATCAAACCCGCCGGCCTGGCCGCCCGCGCCCGGCCCACCGTTTTCGAACGCCGCATGGCCGAACCTGTCATAGGCCGCGCGCTTCTGGTCGTCCTTCAGGACGTCGTAGGCCTCGTTGATTTCCTTGAATTTGTGCTCGGCCGCCGCATCACCCTGGTTGCGGTCGGGGTGGTACTTCATGGCCAGCTTGCGATAGGCCTTTTTGACCGTCTCGGCATCGTCGCCCTTGGCGACGCCCAACGTATCGTAATAGTCCTGCTTGGCCATACTCTCTAACCCTGAACCGTCACGTCCCGGACCCGGTCATGAGCCGGGCGCCAACTTCGCGAACGATCCGCCCCGCGGGACCGACGAATCCGGCCTCCCGCGGGAAGCGGGACGGCCCGTTGCGGCGTCTGTGCAATATGACCTGTCGTGTCCACCCCCGGAGACCGCATGCGTGCTTCGTGCGGCGCGTTCGAACAGACGCCGGGGCGCACCACGTCAAAGCCACCTCGCCGTCCGTGCGGGTGCAGACACCACGCGGCACCGCCAGATGACCGTCTGGCGCGATCCGACGTTTCAAGAGCGGATCCCGGACGCGGTCCCGAAGGCGCGCGCCCTCGGGACCCCTCGCGCGCGGCAAGGAAAACGACCTAGGCCGATTTGTCCTTACGCTCCTCGTCGTCGACCTCCTCGAAATCGGCATCGACGATGGTCGAATCGTCTGCCGCCGAATCGGGCGCCGGCCCGACGGGCGGGCCGTCGTTCGCAGCGGTGGCCTCTTCCTGCTGGGCCTTGTACACCACCTCGCCCAGCTTCATCGCCGCCTGGCCGAGCGCCTCGGTCTTCGCCTTGATCGCCTCGATATCCTCGCCCTGGAGCGCGGTCTTCAGTTCGGCGACTGCCTGTTCGATGGACGCCTTGTCCTGCGCCGGTACCTTCTCGCCATATTCGGCGAGGTTCTTTTCGGTCGTGTAGACCAGCCCGTCGGCCTGATTGCGCGCCTCGACCCCCTCCCTGCGAGCCTTGTCCTCGGCGGCGTGCGCCTCGGCGTCCCGGACCATCTGCTGGATGTCGGCGTCCGAAAGGCCGCCGGAGGCCTGGATGCGGATCGCCTGTTCCTTGCCCGTCGCCTTGTCCCTTGCGCCGACATTGACGATGCCGTTGGCATCGAT
>CAYFYS010000284.1:0-3853 GCA_964347365.1 uncultured Rhodospirillaceae bacterium
GCCGCCCATCACCGAGCTACGGGCGTTGGGCCACAAGAACAGGAACCGCGGCCCGTAGGTGCGTCCACACAAGCCGTAATTGCCCGCCCCGAAGCTGCCGCCGATGATGACGGTGAATTTCGGCACCTGGGCGCAGGCCACGGCGGTGACCAGCTTGGCGCCATGCTTGGCGATACCGCCGGCTTCGTATTTCCGCCCGACCATGAAGCCGGTGATGTTCTGCAGAAAAACCAGCGGAACCCCGCGCTGACAGCACAATTCGATGAAATGCGCGCCCTTGAGCGCGGACTCCGAAAACAGAATGCCGTTATTGGCGAGGATCCCTACGGGATAGCCGAGGATGTGCGCGAATCCGCAGACCAGGGTGGCGCCGTAGAGCGCTTTGAACTCCTCGAAGGCGCTGGCATCGACGATGCGCGCGATCACTTCGCGCACATCGTAGGGTTTGCGGAAATCCGCCGGCACGATGCCGTCGAGCGCGGCCGGGTCGCAGGCCGGTGCGACGGGCGCGCGCGTTGCGATCCGGGCGGCTTTCCGGCGGTTGAGCATCCCGACCGCGTGCCGGACGATCGCCAGCGCATGCGCGTCGTTGTCCGCATGGTGATCGGCCACGCCCGAGACCCTGGCATGGACGTCCGCGCCGCCCAGATCCTCGGCGCTGACCTCCTCGCCGGTCGCGGCCTTGACCAGCGGCGGGCCGCCCAGGAAGATCGTGCCCTGGCCGCGCACGATCACCGATTCGTCGGACATCGCCGGCACGTAGGCGCCGCCGGCGGTGCAAGAGCCCATGACGGCGGCGATCTGCGGGATGCCGGCCGCCGAAAGATTGGCCTGGTTGAAGAAGATCCGGCCGAAATGGTCCCGGTCGGGGAAGACCTCGTCCTGGCGCGGCAGGTTGGCGCCGCCGGAATCGACCAGATAGATGCAGGGCAGGTTGTTCTGGGCGGCGATCTCCTGGGCGCGGACGTGCTTCTTGACCGTCAGCGGGTAGTAGCTGCCACCTTTGACGGTGGCGTCGTTGGCGATGATCAGGCACTCGGTCCCCGCGACCGGACCAATGCCGGTGATGATTCCCGCAGCCGGGACGTCCTCGTCATAGACCCCGCACGCGGCGAGCTGGGACAGCTCCAGGAACGGGGCACCGGGATCGATCAGCCGGTCGATGCGCGTGCGCGGCAGCATCTTGCCACGCGCGACATGGCGCGCCCGCGCCTGCGCCCCGCCGCCAAGCGCCGCCTCCGCCGCCGCCTTGCGCAGCGCGCGCACCGCCTCGGCCATGGCCGCCTGGTTGGCGCGGAACACTTCCGAAGTAGTATCGACGGCGCTCGCAAGGACGGGCATGCTCAGGCCGTTTCCCGGAACAGCTCCCGGCCGATCAACATGCGACGGATCTCGCTGGTGCCGGCCCCTATTTCGTAGAGCTTGGCATCACGCAGCAGGCGGCCTGTCGGATAGTCGTTGATGTAGCCGTTGCCGCCGAGGATCTGGACCGCATCGAGCGCCAGCGCGGTGGCCCGCTCGGCCGCGTAGAGGATCGCGCCGGCAGCGTCCTTGCGGGTCGTCCGACCGCGATCGCAGGCCTTCCCGACGGCATAGACATAGGCGCGCGCGGCGTTGGTCAGGGTGTACATGTCGGCGATCTTGGCCTGGATGAGCTGAAACGCACCGATCGGCTGGCCGAACTGCTCGCGTTCGTGAACATACGGCATGACCGCATCAAGACACGCCTGCATGATGCCCAGCGGTCCGCCGGCGAGAACCGCACGCTCGTAATCGAGCCCGCTCATCAGGACGTTGACGCCGCCGCCGACGGTCCCGAGTACGTTCTCGGACGGCACCTCGCAGTCCTCGAAGATCAGCTCGCAGGTGTTCGATCCCCGCATGCCGAGCTTGTCAAGTTTCCGGCCGGTCGAGAATCCCTTCATGCGCCTGTCGATCAGAAAAGCGGTGATGCCGCGCGAGCCGACGTCCGGATCGGTCTTGGCATAAACGACGATCGTGTCGGCGTCCGGCCCGTTGGTGATCCACATCTTGGTGCCGTTGAGGACGTAGCGGTCGGCCTTGCGCTCGGCCCTGGTGCGCATCGAGACCACGTCGGAGCCCGCACCCGGCTCGCTCATCGCAAGAGCGCCCACATGCTCGCCGGAGATCAGCTTGGGCAGAAAGCCGTGCTTCTGCGTCGCCGAGCCGTTGAGGCGGATCTGGTTGACGCACAGGTTCGAATGCGCGCCGTAGGACAGCCCGACCGAGGCGGAGCCGCGGCTGATCTCCTCCATGGCCACGACATGCTCGAGATAGCCCATGCCGGCGCCGCCATACGCCTCCTCGACGGTGATGCCCAACAGGCCGAGGCGGCCCATCTTGCGCCACAGGTCGGCAGGGAACGCGTTGTCGCGGTCGATGTCGGCCGCACGCGGGGCAATCTCCGCGGCGGCGAAATCGGCGACGCTTTCGCGCAACAGCCCGACGGTCTCGCCGAGGTCGAAATCAAGACCGGGACGGGCATTGGCAAGCATGGCGGACGCCTAGCCAAGACAAGGGCCGACACCCTATCAGAATTTCGATTTCCGAATCAAAATCGCGGTTGCCGAAAGATTAACCGATTGCCCCGCCGATCGCCGATGCCATACCGTGATCAAGGGCGCGTGAACGGGATGGAATCCGACGATGGATCGCTGCGACGCCGAGGTCGAGCAGGCGCTTGTGGACATCGCCCGGCAGGTCCTTCCGGGCGGCGGGCTCGGCAATGTCTCCCACGAGATCGTCATCGCCAAAGGCCACGCCGGCCGGGTCCAGGACGTCGCGGGCCGGGAGTACGTCGACTTCGTGATGGGCTCGGGCCCGATGATCCTCGGCCACGCCCACCCCGAAGTGATCGATGCCGTGCGCGAAACCGTAGGCGGGGGGACGACGTTCTTCGCCAACAGCGAAGACGGGATCCGGCTTGCCGCCGACATTGTCGATGCGGTGGCGTGCGCCGAACAGGTGCGCTTCGTCAGTACCGGATCGGAAGCCGGGGCCTTCGCCATGCGCCTGGCGCGCGCCCACACAGGACGGGACAAGATCCTGAAGTTCGAGGGCGGCTATCACGGGATGAGCGATTACGGGCTGATGAGCCTTGCGCCGGTGCGCACCAGCAATTTCCCCCGCGGGATCCCCGATTCGGCGGGGATCCCGGCATGCGTCCAGGACCTGATGCTGGTGGCGCCGTTCAACGACCTGGAGACCGCCGCGAGTCTGGTCCGCGAGCACGGGCAGGATCTCGCGGCGATCATCGTGGAGCCCTTCCAGCGTCTGATCGCGCCCGTGCCCGGCTTCCTCGAAGGTCTGCGCACGCTTGCCTCGGACAACGGTGCGCTGCTGATCTTCGATGAGGTCGTAACCGGTTTCCGACTCGCCTATGGCGGCGCCCAGGCCCGGTACGGCGTCACGCCCGACATCTGCATTCTGGGAAAGGCGATCGGCGGCGGTTTTCCGCTGGCCGCGATCGCCGGCCCGAAGGCGA
Organism: uncultured Rhodospirillaceae bacterium; assembly: GCA_964347365.1. Lineage (GTDB taxonomy): Bacteria > Pseudomonadota > Alphaproteobacteria > MPNO01 > MPNO01 > CAYFYS01. Next base: position 3,506 of record CAYFYS010000284.1, read on the forward strand.
TCATGGCCCATTTCGACAAGTCGGCAGCGGACGAGGGCGGGTTCATGATGCAGGTCGGCACGCTGTCGGGAAACCCTGTCGCTGCCGCCGCCGGACGCAAGACGCTGGAAATCCTGCGGCGACCGGGCACCTACGAGCGGATTTTCGCCACCGGCCGCGCGCTCATGGACGGGTTTGCGGACATCATCGCCGCGCAAGGCGTCGATGCCTGCGTTGTGGGCATCGAGCCGTTCTTCGATGTCGTGTTCACCGACCGGCCAGTGCGCGACTACCGCAGCGCGCTCAGCGAGCCGCTGACGCTCAGGCGCTACAACGCGCTGATGCGCGAACGCGGCATCCTCAAGGGCG
>CAYFYS010000285.1:0-3852 GCA_964347365.1 uncultured Rhodospirillaceae bacterium
GGCGGATCAGTCTGGTGACCGGCGGCAGCCGCGGGATCGGCCGTGCGGTCTGTCTCGACCTTGCCCAGCGCGGTTCCGACATCGCTTTCTTCTATTTGAGCCGGACCGGTCTCGCCGATGCCACGCGTGCGGAGATCCGGGCGCTGGGCAGGCGCGCGCTGGCGGTCCAGGTCGATGTAGCGGATGCACAGCGCGTCGGAGAAGCCGTTGCACGCGTTGCCGCCGAGCTCGGCCCGATCGATGTGCTGGTGCATTCGGCCGGTGCGCCGACCGCATGGGCGCCGGTCCGGGAGCTCCGCGCCGAGGACTGGTCGCGCTATGTCGACGTCGACCTCAAGGGCGCCTTCCACTGCATCCAGGCGGTCGTGCGGCACATGCACACGCAGCGAGGCGGTGTCATCGTCGCGATCTCCTCGATCGCGGCCCAGATGTGCCAGGCGCGCAACGCCCAGGGGGCGGCGGCAAAGGCCGGCATGGAAGCCCTCGTCCGTGTGGTCGCGCGCGAGGAAGGCCGCCACGGTATCCGTGCCAACGTGATCTCGATCGGGCTGACCGATACCGACCAGACGGCGGCCGCCTTCGAGCGCTGGGGGACGGAGGCGAGCGGACGGGTGGTGGCGGGCATTCCCCTGGGCCGCATCGCCCGGCCCGAGGAGATCGCCAAGGTGGTCGCCTTTCTCGCCGGCGAGGAGGGCGGCTATATCACCGGTAAGGTGATCCAGGTCGATGGCGGGCAGATCATCGCCGGGTAAAGGCGTTGTGCGGAGGCTGGCATGCCGAGATTCGAAACGCGCCTGACGCAGGCGATGGTCCTGGCGTACACCCGATCCGGCGATTGGGGCGCCAAGACGTTTTTCGACCACCTTGCGGAACGGGCCGAGGCCCACCCCGACCGGGAAGCGCTCTACGATCGCGGCAGACGCATCACCTACGGCGAACTGCTGCAGCGGGTCGATCGCGTGGCCGCGAAGCTGCAGGCGCTAGGCGTCGGGCGCGGCGACGTGGTGACCATCCAACTGCCCAACTGGATCGCCTTCGCCTGCGTCTTCTTCGCCGTGGAGCGTATCGGCGGGATCGCCAATCAGATAAATCCGGATTTCCGCGGCGCGGAGGTCGATTACATCCTGCGCTTTTCCGAATCCGCAGCCTATGTCTGTCCCGGTGTCTTCCGGGATTTCGACTATCTGTCGATGATCGCGGCGCTGCGTCCCGGCCTGCCGGACCTGCGCCATGTCTGTGCGGTCGCGGGCCCGGACGGACCCGGGGTGGTGTCCCTGGCCGGCGTGATCGAGGGGGCCGAGCGCGGCCCACCCGTGCGCCCCGTCAAAACCGGGGCCGACGACGTCTTCCGCATGGCCTTCACCTCGGGGACGACCGGCAACCCCAAGGCAGTCCTTCACTCGCACAACACGACACTGCCCACGGCGCTCTACCAGAACGAAGACCTGGCGATCGGCGGGAACGACGTGATCCTGATCTATCTGCCGCTCGGGTTGAACTGGGGCTACCTCGCCCTTCTGCAGACGCTGCTCGCCGGCGCCCGCGCGGTGCTGCTCGACCGGTTCAGCGCCGGTGCCGCCCTTCGGCTCATCGCCGAGGAAAGGGTGACGTTCATCCCGACTGCCCCGGCTTCGATCATCGCCATGCTGAACGAGCCCGGCCTGGAGACCTTCGATCTGTCCTCGGTCAGGGTCGTGATGAGCGGCGGCGCATCCTGCCCGCTGGAGACCATCCGCGCCTTCCAGGCCAGGATGACGGGCGCGTTCACCGAGCTCTACGGCATGCTGGAGACCGGGTTTCACACCTATACCCGGTTATCGGACGACCCCGCGCGCGTCAGCGGCACCTGCGGGCGGCCCCAGAAATCGCTGGGCCTGCGGCTGATCGACGAGCACGGCGATGACGTGCCCGAGGGTGATGAGGGGGAGATCGCAGCGATCGGCCCGTCCGTCCATCTGGGCTATGCCAAGAACCCGGCCGCCAACGCGGCGCTTTTCACGGCAGACGGCTGGTTCCGCACCGGCGATATCGGCACGCTGGACGATCGGGGCAACCTGAAGATCGTCGGCCGCAACAAGGAGATGATCAACCGCGGCGGCAAGAAGTTCCATCCGCGCGAGATCGAAGAGATCCTCTATACCCACCCCAAGGTGGTCCATGCCGCGATCATCGGCATCGACGATGCCAGGCTGGGCGAGCGCAACTGCCTGTGCGTGATCCCGCGGCCCGGCGAGAACGCCGCGCTGGAAGACTTCGTGGCACTGCTCCGGGACCGGGTCGCGACCTACAAGCTGCCCGAGACCATGGAGGTCTTCGAGGCGTTCCCGTTCACCCCGACCGGCAAGATCCAGCGCCACGAGCTCGTCCGCATGGTCCGCGAACGCCGGGCGCACTGACCCGCGACCACGCGGATCCGAAGGGTGGAAGAACGCCTACGCTGCGCCCGTCCTCAGACGAAGATCGTCTCCGGATCCAGGCCGAAGGCGACACGGCCGTAGGTCGTGCCGGCGATGTCCCAGTTGCCTGAAATGTGGCCGTTGACCGCGTACATGTCGCGGAATTTCCGTTGCGAGGCGTTGTCGGCGTAAAGCCCGTGCCCGCCGAGGGATTCGAACAGGCGATCGACGGCGCGGCGGCACAGCCGGCCGGTATAGGCCTGGTCGCGCCGGTTGCGCGCCCTTTCGTTGATGGTGAAAGCCCTGCCGGCGCGCATCGCTGCCATCGCTTCGCCGCAGGCGCGCATGATCAGCATGCGGGCGCAGTCGATCTCCGCAGCCGATTCCGCGATGCGGAGTTGGATCGACTGCATGTGCGAGACCTTGACGCCGAGCCGCGAGGTGCGTCCGCCAAGCTCGGCGATCGTCTCCTCGAGCAGGCTCTCGGCGATCCCCAGACCGGTGGACAGGAACAGGAACGGCACCGTCGGAAAATGGGGCAGCCGGTAGAGCGGCGGCACGTCGGCACGCCCGCCCCCGGCCGCGCCGCCGCCCGCCTTCCAGAGCGGCAGCGTGCGGTATTCCGGCACGAAAGCGTTCTCGACGACGAGATTCTTGCTGCCCGTCCCGGCGAGTCCCATCGCGTACCAGTTGTCGTCGATCTCCACATCGCCACGTGGCACCAGGCAGAGGCTGGGCTGGATTTCGCCATCTTCCGTCGGCAGAGGGCTGCCGACCAGAAGCCAGTCGGCATAGTCGCAACCGCTGGAAAAGTCCCAGGTTCCGGACACGCGCCAGCCCCCGTCCGCGCGCGCGGCGGTGCCGGAGGGGATGAAACCGGCCGAGACCAGGGCATCGGGCGAATCGGCCCAGACGTCGTTCCCCGCCTGGTCGTCGAACCGGCCCAGCAGGATCGAATGATCGCAGTAGATCGCGCACACCCATGCGGTCGAGGAACAGCCATGCGCCAATACCGAGATGATGTCGGCGGCCCGGTCGAGCGGCAATTCAGCGCCGCCGAAGCGCGCACGCTGACAGAGCCTGTGCAGGCCGTTGGCCTTCAGTTCGGCAACCGTCTCCGGCGGGATCTGGCGTCGGCGCTCGCACGCGGCCGCCCGCTCGGCGAGAACCGGCACGAGCGCCAGCGCCCGCTCCCGCAGGACGTCCGCCCGCGCGTCTTCACTGTCCAGCATCTGATCGGTCATCGCGTGGCCTCTTGGAATCTGCTGCCGGCAAGGTGGCTACGATAGCACCCCGAGAGGGTGCGTTCACCGTCCCGAAAGCGCCGGGCCGGCCGGCCGGCCGTCTTGACCGCGCCCGATGGCGCTGGCACCTTGAGAGTGACATCCGCACAGGGAGCATTCCGGCCATGCCGAACGTTTCGATGCTCGATCTCGACGACCTGAAGAAGACCAGC
>CAYFYS010000286.1:0-3850 GCA_964347365.1 uncultured Rhodospirillaceae bacterium
GCTGCGACATGCTGCGCCCGAGCTTGCGTGAATGCTCCCGCGCCGACGTCGATGCGCTGAACCGGCGGTTCGGACGCTTCATTCTGGTGAACACCAATTTCGGCCACGCGAACCATTTCCGGCCAAAGCGCACCGCCGATTACTGGAGGACGCTTGCAGCCGATCGCGGCGCGCAGAACGCGCGCTGGGACTATGAACTCGCGCTGCACCGTAAGGATCTGTTCACACGGTTCCAGCAGATGATCCCGGGCCTTGCCCACGCCTTCCCCGACACCACGGTGGTGGTCCGCCCGCACCCCGCAGAGGACGCCGGGATCTGGCGCGAGGCCGCTTCGGGCTGCCCCAACGTTGCGGTCGTCCAGCAGGACAGCGTGATCCCGTGGATCATGGCGAGCGCAGCCGTGATCCATAACGGCTGCATGACCGCGATCGAGGCGTTCCTGCTCGACCGGCCTGCGGTGGCCTACAAGCCCGTCGTCTCGGAGAGATTCGACCGCCATTTGCCCGACTCGCTCAGCTTGGCCGCCTTCGACATGACAGAGCTGATCGACCATGTCAGCGCCCTGGTCAACGGCGCGAAACCCGAACGGCGGAGTACCGCTCAGGCGGCGATGCTCGACCGGCATCTCGCGCCGTCCAACGGCAAGCTGGCCGCCGAACGGATCATCGAGATCGCCATGCGGCCGGACAACGCGCCGGATGCGGCCGCACCGCCGATGTTCGCCCGGCTGGGCGGCGTGCTGCACGCAAGGCTCCGCGCCGGCAAGAAAGCCGCCAACTCCTGCGTTGCCGGCAGCAGCGACTCCAACGTCTACCAGAGCCATCGTTTCCCCGGGATCTCACGCGCCGCGGTCGAGGAGCGCATCGGCCGCCTTGCCAGCCTGCTCGGCCGTTTCGAAAAGGTGCGCACACGCGGCCTTTCGAAGGACATATTCGAGATCACGACCCAGCGGTGAGGGCGCCGGTGGTGGCAGGCGTGCCGATGCGTCCGATCGCTCCGGCCCGCGCAGGTGGGCGGCCGACGATGCCGGGCTGACAGACGCACAAGATGAGGCGGATTGCGATCATCCCCGCGCGCAGCGGCAGCAAAGGGCTTGCCGACAAGAACCTGAGAACGGTCGGTGGACGCTCGCTGCTGGCCCGCGCGGTGGCGTGTGCTCTGGGCACGGGCCTGTTCGTGCGGGTCTACGTCTCCACCGACAGCCCGGCCTATGCCGAGGCGGCCGCGAGAGCCGGTGCCCGGACGCCCTTCCTGCGCCCGCCGGCGCTTGCGGCCGACGACAGCCTGGTCGCCGATGCGATCGCCTTCACGCTCGATGCCTTCGAGCGGCGCGGCGAGCGGTTCGACACGCTCGGCCTGATCGAGCCGACCTCGCCGCTGCGCACGCCGGGGATCGTGCGCACGGTCGTGGAGGCCGCCGAGGAGGACGGCTGGGATGCCGCCTTCACCGTCAGCCCGGTCCCGCCACGTTTCCACGGCCTGAAGCAGTACGAAATCGACGCCGACGGCGCGGCGCGGTTCCGCTTCCCCGGTGCGCGGCCCAACATCAACCGTCAGGAACTCGCCCCGACCTATGTGCGCAACGGGCTGTGCTATGCGGTGCGCATCGCCGCGTTCCGCGCGGTGCGCAACGTCCACGGCCGGCGCGCGAAAGCCTGTATAGTCGAGGGCCCCGCCATCAGCATCGACAGCGCCGAAGACCTCCACGAGGTCCGCCGCCTGATCGAGCACCGGGAGGCCGCGCCGTGACACAGACGATGACAACCTGGATCGGTGCGCCCAGCCCGACGGCGCCGTGCACGGTCATCGCCGAGATCGCCCAGGCCCATGACGGCAGTCTGGGGACCGCGCATGCCATGATCGACGCGGCCGCCGAAGCGGGCGCCTCGGCGGTCAAGTTCCAGACCCACATCGCGGCCGCCGAAAGCTCACCGGAGGAGCCATGGCGGACCCGGTTCAGCCCGCAGGACGAGACCCGCTACGACTACTGGCGGCGGATGGAGTTCACCCAGGAGCAATGGGCCGGGCTGGAACGCCACGCCGCGGACGCCGGGTTGGCCTTCCTCAGCTCGCCCTTTTCGATGGAAGCCTTCGACCTGCTCGCGCGCATCGGCGTCGCCGGCTGGAAGGTCGCTTCGGGCGAGATCACCAACCTGCCGATGATCGAGGCGATGGCCGCCTCGGGCAAGCCGGTGATCCTTTCCACCGGCATGAGCGCGCTCGCGGAGATCGATGTCGCCCTCACGCGCGTCAGGACGGCGGACACCCCGGTAGCAGTGCTGCAATGCGCCTCGGTCTATCCGACGTCGGCCGAACATGTCGGTCTCAACCTCTTGGCACTGTTCCGCGAACGCTACGGCGTCGCGGTCGGGCTGTCAGACCATTCGGCGACGATTTTCCCCGGCGTCTGCGCGGCCTATCTCGGCGCCCAGGTGATCGAGGTCCATCTGACGCTGTCGCGCCGCGCGTTCGGGCCGGACGTGGCAGCTTCGCTGACCACCGAAGAGCTTGCGCAGCTGGTCCGCGGGGTGCGCTTCGCCGAGGCGATGCGTGCCAACCCGGTCGACAAGTCCACGATCGCCGCGGCGGCCGAGCCGCTGCGCCGCATATTCATGAAAAGCCTCGTGGCTGCGCGCGATCTCGCGGCGGGCGAGACCCTGACCGGCGCCGCGCTGGCGGCGCGCAAGCCCGGCACCGGCATCCCGGTTTCGCGCCGCGAGGCGCTCGTCGGGCAAACGCTCGCGCGGCCGGTCAAGCGGGGCGTACCGCTCGTCGAGGACGATCTCGCATGACGCCGGACCGCCTCCCTTCGGCCGGCTGGACAGGGCCGTGCGCACCGTCCTGACGATCTTCTTCCACGCCGAGGACACGCGGTCGTGGCTGGTGCTGCTCTGCCTGTTCACGGCCGGCGCGCTAGGCGGCGTCGGCTGGGCCAGCCTGCTGCCGCTGATCTCGCTTGCCACCGGCGGGCTGGCCGAGGATTCCTCGCTGCTGACGGGCCTGGTGCGCGACGGCTTTGCGGCGGTCGGCCTGGTGCCGGAGATCGAGCCGCTGATCGCCTTGGTGATCGGCTGCATCGTCCTGAAATGCGCCGTGCTGATGCTGGCGATGCGCTATGTCGGCTATACGGTGGCGACGGTGGCGACGCGGATGCGGGTCCGGCTGATCGGCCAGCTCCCGCTCGTGCGCTGGGGTTACTTCGCGGGCAAGCCGATCGGGCGGATCGCCAACGCGGTCAGCAACGATGCCACGCGCGCCGGCGATTCATACCTCCAGGCGGCGTTGTTCTTCAGCCACGGCGCCCAGACGACCGCCTATACAGTGGTCGCGGTGCTGGTCTCATGGAGGCTCGCCCTGCTCGCGCTGTGCGTCGGCGGGGCGATCGCGGCCTCGCTCAGCGTTCTGGTGCGCATGACCCGCAAGGCGGGGCTCCGGCAGACCCAGCGCACATCGGAGCTCGTCACCTATCTGAGCGACGCGCTGGGCAACATCAAGCCGCTCAAGGCGATGGCGCGCCAGGACGGCTTCGTGCGGCTGAGCGAGGACCGGATCGCCAGGCTGCGCAACGCGCTGCGACGCCAGGTGATCTCCAAGCACGCCCTGAAGAACGCTCAGGAGATCCTGATATCGATCTGCATCGGCGTGGGGTTCTATCTGAGCCTGCGGGTCTGGGAGGTCGCCATCGCCGAGGTCCTGGTGATCGGGCTGTTGATGTTCCGGACCATCTTCGGCATCGGGCGGATGCAGCAGCAGCTTCAGAGGACCCTGCTTCTGGAAAGCGCCTACCTGTCCTTCCAGACTCTAATCAAGGAGGTGGAGGCTGCGCGCGAGCCGATTGCCGGCACCCGC
>CAYFYS010000287.1:0-3832 GCA_964347365.1 uncultured Rhodospirillaceae bacterium
GTGCTCGCCAATGCCTCGGATGTCGGTTCGGCCAAGATTGTCGTCGAGGCCGGTTTCCCGGCGGTCGCAACGTCCAGCGCCGGCGTCGCCTGGTTGCTGGGCTACCCGGACGGCCAGAAGATTTCCCGCGAGGAGATGCTGTCCATGGTCCGCCGGATCGCCGGTGCGCTCGCCGTTCCGGTCGCCGCCGACATGGAGGGAGGTTACGGCACCGCGCCCGAGGCGGTCGCCCGAACCGTGCGGGAGACGATCGAGGCCGGCGCCGTAGGACTCAATATCGAGGACGGCGCGTTTGAGGGCGAGGCCCCGCTGATCGACCCTGTGCTGGCGGCAGAACGCATAGCCGCCGGCCGGGAAGCCGCCGGTTCGGCAGGCGTGCCCGCGGTGATCAACGCACGGACCGATGTCCTCCTTAAAGGCGGCAAGGGACCCGAGGCGGTCGATGAGGCGATCGCGCGCGCCAACGCCTACCGCGCGGCCGGGGCGGATTGCCTGTTCGTGCCCTTCGCGCGGGATGTCGAGACGATCGCCGCCTTGTGCGCGGGGATCGAGGGGCCGGTCAACATCCTGGCGGGCGGGACAAGCCCGCCAATCCCGGTGCTGGCCGAGCTCGGGGTCGCCCGGGTGAGCATCGGCGGGCTGATGTCGCTTGCCTTCGCAACCCTTGCCCGCCGGATCGCCGGCGAGCTCAAGGATTCCGGAACCTACGGCTTCGCCGATGGCGTGATCCTCCACCCGGAGATGAACAGACTGCTCTCGGACTGATCTCGGGTGCGGTTGGCGGATCGCGGCCCGAGGTCGGCGGCAGCCTCCGTCGGACAGGATCCTGTGGTGGGGTGGTCGGCCAGGCGCTACGGGGCGGCTGCGCGGAGCGCGCCGATCGTCGTCGCCGGCAGGATGGCTTCGGGATCGACGATGAGGTCGATCAGAGCGGCGGTTTCCGCCGCCTGGGCCCGCGCGTAGACCGCTTCGAACGCTCCGGTGTGGGTGAGCGTCTCGCCATGCAATCCGTAGGCGCGTGCAAGGGCTGCGAAATCCGGGTTGACGAGGTCGGTTGCGATCACCCGTTCGGGATAGTGGCGTTCCTGATGCATGCGGATGGTGCCGTAGGTGCCGTTGTTGACCACCAGGAAGAGGAGATTCCGGCACCGATGGGCGGCAGCGGTGGCCAGTTCCTGACCGTTCATCAGAAAACAGCCGTCGCCCGACCAGGAGACGACATCGCGGGCGGGATGGCGGATCGCCGCCGCGACGCCGGCCGGCACGCCATAGCCCATCGCCCCGGATTGCGGGGCGAGCTGGGTGCGGAAGCCGCGATAGCGGTGGAAGCGGTGCAGCCAGACCGAAAAGTTCCCCGCACCGTTGGCGAGGATCGCATCTTCGGGCAGCAAGCCTTCCAGGGTACGCACGACTTCAGCGAGGGCGAGCGTACCCTGCGACGCGGTGGGTCTGCTGAATTCCTCATAGGCGGCGCGTGCTTCGGCCCTGAGCGCGGCCCATGGCGGGCTTGCCGTCGCCGGAAGCGCGCGCAGGGCGGCCGCGATCGCGGGCATCCCCGAATTGATCGCAAGCTCGGGCTGATAGACCTTGCCGAGCTCGGCGATGCCGGCGCTGACATGGACCAGACGCTGGCGGGGCCGGGGCAGGGCGAGCAGCGTATAGCCCTGGGTGATGATCTCACCGAGTTGCGCGCCGAGCACGATCAACAGGTCGCAGTCCTGGATCAGCCCGGCAAGCCGCGGGTTGAGACCCAATCCGACCATGCCGACATAGGACCGGTGCCGGTTGTCGAAATGGTCCTGGCGCCGAAAGGCCGCGGCCACCGGCAGGTCGTTGGCCTCGGCGAACGCATGCAGATCGTCATAGGCCGCTTGCGTCCAGCCCGCGCCGCCGACCAGCACGAGCGGGCGCCTCGAGGCGCCTAGCATCGCCGCCAGGCGGGCGACGTCGGCCGGATCGGGATGCGCCTGAACCTCGCGGTAGCGCCCCCCGTCCTCGGCCTGAGCGCGCTCCGTCTTCATGTCCTCCGGCAGGGCGAGCGCCACCGGGCCGGGCCGGCCGGAGACCGCTGTGCAAAACGCGCGATGGACGTATTCGGGAATCCTCCCGGGGTCGTCGATCTGGGCGGTCCATTTGGTCATCTGGCCAAACATGCGGCGGAAATCGATCTCCTGGAACGCCTCACGCTCGGCCATCGGGCGTGCGACCTGGCCGATGAACAGCACCAGCGGGGTGGAATCCTGAAAGGCGGTATGGATGCCGACGCTGGCGTTGGTGGCGCCCGGCCCGCGGGTGACGAAACACACGCCCGGCCGACCGGTCATCTTTCCATAGGCATCGGCCATGTTCGCAGCCCCACCTTCTTGCCGGCAGGTCACCACGCGGATCGCTTGGCGTGCGTCGAACAGGGCGTCGAGCGTGGCGATGTAGCTCTCGCCCGGCACGCAGTAGATCGTATCCACGCCGTGGGTACGCAGTGCATCGACCAGGATCTGGCCACCGGTCCTGAGATTGGTACTCATGTGTCGATGAATTCGTCCAGGAGGACAGCGTATGTCTGGCGCTTGGGCTTGTCCCTATCCTGCGGGTTGACGTAGCGGATCGAGCTCTTGGCCTTGAGGCGGCGGGGCAGGATCATCACCCGGCTGAACCGGCCGGGCCTGTCGTCCGGCGCATAGGCATAGACCGGCTCGGGGCCGGCCTCGAACCAGGCCTCCAGCGGGCCGATGGCGGTGGTTCTGCCCGCCACCTCGACGTTGAAGCCGCCCTCCAGAAGACACCTGATGCCGCCGCCTTGATGGGTGTGGGTATAGGCGATACCGCCCGGCGGCAATGCGACCGTGTCGCAGCGCAGGAGATAACCGTCCGGATCCTCCAGGTTGAGGCCGGCCTCCAGGATCGGTACGCCGGGCCCGGCCGCATTCGCGCGGAAAAGTTCGTAACGCAGGATCGTCGCCCCGTCCTTGCCGGCTTCCACTTCCACGCCGCCGGTCGTGAAGTGGGCCGAGCCGACCGACAACGCGCTCACGACACCCCCGGCGCGGAACGAAGCGGTACCCTCGGCGACATAACACGCCCGGACAGCAAATGGCAGCGGCCCCTCCATCACCGCGCCCCGGGCCAGGCGGTTGATCGTCAGGCGGAGGACATGGGTCGACGTCATCGGGTCACCTAATCACACTCCAGCGGATGTCACAACGCCCGCCGGCGCTTGAGTCGATGGCTTCCCGCGCTATGATGCGCTGGCTGGGCCGTCTTCTGATAATTGGATTCATTCGTGTTTTATCATAGTGTTAAAGTTCATCCTTCAAAACGACTCTTAGAACGTGAGGATCAGCTCGCGTGGAAGATCGCCCAAGTTGCGGCCGATCCGGTCGATGTCGAGCCCGGTGTCGCGGCGATGATCGTCAACCGGATTATCGACAACGCCGCGGTTGCCGTGGCCGCCCTCGACCGCGCGCCGGTCGCCACCGCCCGCGCCCAGGCGGTGGCTCATCCGCGGGACGGCGGGGCGACGGTCTTCGGCATCGCCGGCGCGCGCCGGTTCGCCGCCGAATGGGCGGCCTGGGCCAACGGAACGGCAGTGCGTGAGCTCGATTATCACGACACCTTTCTGGCCGCGGACTATTCCCACCCGGGCGACAACATTCCGCCGATTCTGGCGGTCGCCCAGCAGACGGGCCACAACGGGCGCGACCTGATACGCGGGATCGCCACCGGCTATGAAATCCAGATCGACCTGGTCCGGGGCATCTGCCTGCACGCCCCCAAGATCGATCATATCGCCCATCTCGGCCCTTCGGCGGCGGCGGGGATCGGCACGCTCCTCGGC
>CAYFYS010000288.1:0-3823 GCA_964347365.1 uncultured Rhodospirillaceae bacterium
GTCGCCGCCGGGGATGCGCGGCATGACGACCGGCAGGCCCGGCATGCCGGCCAGCACGAACAGGTCGAGGTGGTTCAGACCGCACGCCCTGACCTTCACCACCACCTCGCCGGCACCCGGCTCGGGATCGGGGAACTCCCCCTGGCGGATATTGTCCAGCCCGCCGTGGGCTTCGATGTAGGCGGCCTTCATGCGGTCTCCCCCATGGCCGAGGCCGCAGATGCGCTGCCTTGGCCGCACGCGGCGCGAGTGAGGGCAGCGCGGTCAACCTTTCCGGCTGCGGTCAGCGGCAGTGCGTCGACCACATGGATCGCGCGCGGATGCGCATAGGCTGGCCCATGGTCCAGGGCATAGCGCTTGAGATCCTCTTCTTCCAGCTTGGCGCCGGCACGCGGCACGACGAAGGCCACCGGCACCGCGCCCTTGATGTCGTCGGGGCGCGGCACGACCGCGACATCGGCGACATCGGCGTGCGCGATCAGTCGGTTCTCGACCTCGGTGGGATAGATGTTCTCGCCGCCGCAGACGATCATGTCGTCGATACGCCCGACGATCTTGATATAGCCGTCCGGATCGCGACGCGCCAGATCGCCAGTCCGCAGCCAGCCGCCGGCCACGAGTCGCGCGGCGTTCAGCGCAGGCAGGCCGTGATAGCCCGGCGTCACGCCGGGGCTGCGGACCACAAGCTCGCCGATCCCGCCATTGTCGATCGCAACATCGGGGTCGTTGCGCTTGCACACGCGGATCTCGACTCCGGGCAGAGGAATACCGCTGGTTCCGGGTTTTGCTTTGCCCCAGCGCGGGTTGCTCAGTACCATCGGCCCGCCCTCGGTCAGGCCGTAGCCCTCGATCATCGGCACGCCAAACGCTGCGGTGAACTCACCGAGCAGCGCCTCGCTCACCTCGGCGGAACTGCACAGTACGAACCGGAGTTCGGGAAAGGACGGACCCGCCAGGAGGTCGCGCTCGCGCAGCATGAGCTTGTACATCGCCGGCACGCCGGTGGTGTAGGTGCACGCGTGTGCGCTCAGGCCGTGCAGCACCGCCCGGGCGTCGAAATCCCGCTGGATGACCACCGAGCCGCCGCCTTCAAGCATCGGCCAGAGCCCGCAAGTGGTCGCGTTGGCATGAAACAGCGGAACCGCCAGGAGACAGCGGTCCTCGGGGCCCAGCAGCATCGCCCGGCGCATCGTCGCCGCGCACCAGGCGATCCCGCCATGGGTGAGGACCGCGCCCTTGGGCATGCCTGTCGAGCCCGAAGTGTAGCACAGCATTGCAGGCGCGCCGGGATCGGCCGCGACGAGGACCGGCGTGTCCGCGGCCGCATCGCGCCAGGTGTCGTAGTCCCGCTCGCCATCGGCATCGTCCAGGATCCGGACGTGGGCAAGCGTGGCCACATCTTCGCCGAGGCGCCTGGCCTCTGCGGCAAAACCGGCCGAGGCGATCAAGGCGCAAGCCCCGCTGTCGCAGACGATGTGGCGCAGCGTCGGATAGACCGCCCGGGTCGTCACCGGCACCGCGACCGCGCCCAGGCGATGGATGCCATACATCGCCTCGACATAGCGCAAGTCGTTACGGATCAGAACGGCTACCCGGTCGCCGGGGCCGATACCGAGGCCGGCCAGCGCGTTGGCGAGGCGGTTGGTGCGCCGATCCAGCGCACCGTAGCTCAGTTGCGTTTCGTCCTGGAGCAGGGCCGTCTTTTCCGGCTGTGCAGCCACGGCCCGGCACAGCATCTCCGCGCAGTTCATGCACCCTCCAGGAACCGACCGTGCATTGTGGTCCGCGGCGCCAGGTCCGGCAACAGGATGGGCAGGGCGACGCTTCAGCGCCGTTCGGACACCGGATCTCCGGCGCCTGGCATCGGGGGCCGGGACAGGCGTTCGACCAAGCGGATGTGGTAGCGTCCATCCACCACGCCTGCGGGCAGCGGCACCTTCCGCCAGCCCGGTGCCTCCATGCGCTGATCGCTGACGACCAGCCCGCCCTTGGTCATCAATCGATCGATCAGCGGCGCTATGGTGCGCGCCAGGGCACGGTTGGCCGCTGCATCGCCAATGCCGATATCGCAATGCGCCAGCGCCGCCGGGCCGGGCAGGCGTGCCGCGGCCCCGGCCAGGGTGTCGACGATATCGCCCTCGATGAAAAAGCGCGGTTGGGGGATGCAATCGGGATGGGCGGCGATCCGGCGGTCGAAGACATAGATCGACCGGCCGAGGAGGTGCGTCCGCAGGTGGTCGTAGGTGCGGCCGTTGCCGAGCCCGAGCTCGAGTACGGGGCCCTCGACGGTGGCGATCATCCCGATGGCCAGATCGAGACAGGCGCGCTGGGCCTGGAGGCGGCGGATAAACGAATCCAGACGGCTCATGATCCGTCGGCGCGGGTTTCAGTCGGGGTTCATCGCAGCGCGCAACTGGTTGGTGGTCTTCTCCAGCCGGTGCGCCAGTTCGCGCATGATCTCGACTGCCATCTCCGGGAATTCGGCGATCATCTCGAAGAACCGTTCCTTCGATATCGCAAGAGTCGTCAACGCGCTCGCCGCGCGCACGGTCGCGGTCCTCGGCACGTCGATAAGGATGGCGATTTCGCCGACCAGGTCGTTCTCGGCCAGCGTGGCGACCTTGAGCTCGCCGCCGGGCGAATCGACCAGCACCTCGGCCTCGCCCTCGACGATGATGAAAGCCTTATCGCCGGCGTCGCCCTGGTGAAACAGCTCCTGGCCATCGGCAAAGCTCAGCCGCTCGCTCGTGAATGCGAGCAGTTTGAGCTTGGCGGGTTCGATCTTGGCGAAGAGCGGGATCTTCCGCAGGAGATCGACTTCTTCGTTGAGGCTCATCGTCAACGTCCTCGGGGTCGGTTGCGCGCTATGCCGATCAACCGGCGCTCAGCAGTTCCCTGAACGCGGTGCCTTCCCTGTCGAGGACGGCTACCGATCCGTGCTCGACCACCTTGCCGCTGCGCACCACCATGACGTGGTCGAATTTGAGAGCGAGTTCCGGCCGCGACAGGGCCCAGATCACGCCGCGGTCGGGGAACGCTTCCAGGATCCGATCGACCAGCCGGACCAGGCTGGGGGCGTCGAACGCCGCGCCGGCGTCGTTAAGCAGCACCACGTCGGGCTTCTTGAGCAGCGTCCGCGCCAATCCGATGCGTTGGCGCTGGGTCCCGGACAGCCGGGAGCCGCCGATCCCGACCTGGAACTCGAGCCCCACCGCCATCACGGCGGGGCGCAGATCCAGCGCATCGATCACTTCGCGTATCAGCGCGCCCATGCGCTCGGCCCCGCGTGCCTGGCCGTAGGCGAGCTTGCCGAACAGGATATTGTCCTGGAGCGTGGCCGCGACGTTGAACCGGGCGGCGTCGAAGAACGCCACCGCGCCGGCCAGCCGCGCCGGCAACCTGTCAGCGAAACGTTTGCGTGCCCGCAGCACGCCTTGTTTGATTTCGGGGGTGATCGCGTCCAGCCGGTGGCGTGCGGGCGAGGCCATGAACGGCAGCGACAGCAGCATCGTGCGCTCTTTGGGGCGCAGCGCCTGCATGCCCTCGCGGCCGGCGCGCGTGAGGATCGCCTGGAACTCGGGCAGATCCTCCGAGGCGATGAAGCTGTACTGTTCGAAGAAATGGTGGCCCGGCGGCAGGTCGGCGAACAGTTCGACCATCAGCGTGGCAACGTCGCGGCCGGCCTCCAGCAGCGGTCCGGTCAGGTCTGTCTCTTCGAGGGTTTGCAGGACATAGGGGTTCTCGGCCAGGCGGTCGAGGCGGAAGGCATCGCCGACGGGGGCGCCGAAGAGGAGATTCTCGCCCAAGGTCGCGTTCTCGTTGT
>CAYFYS010000289.1:0-3819 GCA_964347365.1 uncultured Rhodospirillaceae bacterium
CGCTACGCCAACCCCGCTCTCCAATTCGACGAGGCGCTTGTGGAGCCGCTCCGCCTCGGCCGGCTCAAGACCCTGCTGTCACTCGATGAAAAACGGCTGGACGATGCCGGCAATGTCGAGCTGCGCTGCTGGGCGATCGGTGCCGGCGCGCTCGGCGAACGCGTGCCCGACATCGTCCAGCTCGACCCGAGCTGGCATCACATCTACGGCTCGCTCGGCTGGTTCACCCCGCTAAATGCGCCCGCTTCCACGCCGCATTATCCTTCCGTGCGCGCCGATCGGGTCGCGCTGACCAGGACCCTGCACCGGCTGTCGAACGACGCGGCGGAGCGGGCGAAGTTCGTCGCCGATCCGCAGGGCTATGCCGCTGCGGCCGGTCTGGCTGCCGATGAGACCGCGGCGCTGGCGAGCCTCGACATGGAGCGGATGCGCGCGCTCGGCGTTCATCCGATGGTGCCCTTCCTCGCCCGGCTCCAGATCGATCACGAACGGGCCAAGCGTGCGCGATGACCGGCGTGACACGAGGAAGGGTCGCAACGGCATCACGCCACAGGCCGTCCGGGGCTTCCCGGCGCCGCGCGAGGCGGTCTATCGGCCGGTGAATTGCGGGGCGCGGCCGTCCCGGTGGGCAGCGATGCCCTCATCGACGTCCTGGCTCCATTCGAGCGCGTATCTGAGCGCATCCGACAGCGCGCGGGCGGCGGCGAAACCCGGCTCGCGCCGCAACCGCATGATCCGCTTGGCCCCCCGGGTGGCGAGCGGGCCGTTGCGACCGATCTCCTCGGCCATGGCCAGTGCCGCGCCCAGGACGGCGCCGCGCGGATGGACCTCCTCGACGAGTCCGATGCGCGCCATCTCCTCTGCCGCGATCGTCCGTCCCGTGGCAATCAGCATCAGCGCGCGCCCGTGGCCCAGGACGGCGGGCAGGCGGACCGGCCCGCCGGCGCCGGGAAACCCGCCCCAGCGTGCCTCGGGCAGGCGCAACTTCGCATGGGCGCTGGCAAGGCGGATATCGCAGGCCAGCGCAAGTTCCACCGCACCTGCCTGAACCGTGCCGTTAATAGCGGCGATGACGATCTGCGGCAGTGCTTCCAGGGCATCGAAGACGCGGTTGGCAAGGCGGACCGTTTCGATCACCGCGTCCTTGGCAAGGCTCGCCCGTATCGTCGGATTGAGCAATCCGGCCGAAAAGAAGTCTTCGCCACTGCCGGTAAGCACGACCGCCTGAATCTCTTCGTCGGCGACGAGCACCTCGATGATCTGGCCCAGGCGCTCAAGACCGGCCGGGCTCAGGAGGTTCTGCTCCTCTGGACGATCGATGGTGATCTGCGCGATCGGCGGCGTGCGCTCGAACAGGATCTCCTCGCGCTGTGCCGAAGCAGCGTCTCTTCCCGGCCCCATGTCCTTTCTCCGCTTGCGCTGCCCGCCCGAACGCGGTGCCGGACGGCCCCCTTTACATGAGCGAGCCGCGGTTGCAATAGCCGCCATCGACGGTCACGACGGTCCCCGAGACGTAGGATGCGCAGGGCGAGGCGAGGAAGGCCACCGTGTCCGCGATCTCATCGACGCGCGCAGCACGCCCTTCGGGCAGGGGCCGGCGCAGTTCCTGCCAGCGCTCGGCATCACCCAGCCGGTCGCCTGCCGAGGCCCGCATCAGCCCGACCAGATGCGCGGTCTCGACCGGTCCGGGGTTCAGCGCGACTACCCGGATCCCGTCCCTCATGCTGTCGCCGCCGAGCGCCTGGCTGAAGGACATCAGCGCGGCGTTGGCCGTCGCCCCGCAGATGTAGCCGGCCTTCGGGCGGGCACCGGAGGCGCCGCAAATGTTGACGATCACCCCGCCGCCGGACGCAACCATCTTCGGATAGACGGCCCGGGTCAGGTTGATGTAGCCGAACAGCTTGAGATCCCACGCTGCGCGCCATCGGGCTTCGGCGATCTCGTGCAATCGGCCAGCCGGGATCGCCCCGGCGTTGTTGACCAGGATGTCGAGCGATCCCGCACGCTCGGCCAGCGCCTCGGCAGCGCGGGGGGCAGCAAGATCGAGCGCGATATCAAGAACGGCGCCCGGCGCGGCGGCTTCGATCTCGATGCGCAGCGCAGCCAATGCGTCGGCCGACCGGGCGGTGATCACCAGCGCGCAACCCTCGCCCGCCAGACGGCGGGCGATCGCCGCGCCGATGCCCCGCGATGCACCGGTTACCAGGGCCCGTTTGCCGGCCAGTTGCAGATCCATGTTGAATTCCGATCGTTGCGATGGTGTGATCGGATGCTACAGGGATCGGAGAGACGACGAAAATGCCAGACGACCAGGGAAGCCGCGTGGCGGCGCTCATCGCCCAGCGTGCACCGCACAGGGCGGTCCATATCGACGATCTGAAGTGGAAACCCATCCGTTGGCCCGGGGAATGGGGCAAGATCGCCTTCCACCCCAGGCAGGACGATCCAACCGAGCCGCTATTCGGCATCACCTGGTTCGAGCCCGGCGGCCATTTCCCGGACCACGCCCACGAATTCGCGCAGGTCTGGTACATCACCGAAGGCGAATGCACGGTCAACGGCCAGAAAATGGGCCCGGGAACGTTCGTGTTCCACCCCGACCCCCATGTCGAGCGTGCGCTGCATACCGAGAACGGGGTGACGATTGTCTTCTGTCAGTATCCCGGCCCCAACACCGGCAAACGGCCGATCTACACCGGCCGGTTCGATATCGAGGAACGCAAGGTGGTAGAGGCGGAACCGACGACGTTCTGAGCCCGCGCGGCGGCTATTTGCGGTAGCGAAACACGGAGTCGAAGCGTTCCACGATGTAGGCGCCGCAGGTGGTGGGCGGATAGCGCGGTGTCTCGCCCGGGGCAAGGCCGCCCGGCGGGGTTTCTATGACCGTGTCGAAATCCGGATCGCAGAACACCGCCATCGCGTAGCGCTCTCTTCCGGACCGATTGACGACCCGGTGGGGGGTTGAGGCGAAGACGTCGTTGGTCCAGCGCGCCATCAGATCGCCGATGTTGACGACCAGTGTGCCGGGAATCGGATGGGCGGGAACCCAGACACCGTCGCGGTTCTCGACCTCGAGCCCGCCGGCATCGTCCTGATGGACCAGCGTGATGCCGCCATAATCGGTGTGCGCGGCCACGCCGAAGGTGCGCGCATCGGCCTGGACCGGGTGTGGCGGGTAGTAGACGAGCGCGCCGCGCGCAAGCGGCTTGGCGAAACGCGCAACGAAAAAGGGTTCGGGCAGGTCGAGCCCCACCGCGAGCACGCGCAGGATCGTCCGGGCGCAGCCCAGGGCGGCTTCATACCAGCCATAGAGCGCGGTACGCATCTCCGGCATGTCCTGGGGCCATTGGTTGGGGCCCATCAGCGGCTTGCCGTCACGTACGTCGGGATCGTCCTCGCCGAGCTCGAGCCCCCAGACATAGCTCTCCTTGCGGTCGGTGCCGGCGTCCTTGCGCTGTTTCGCCTCGCCCATGCCGAGGAAGCCGCGGTGCAGCGCGTTGATCGCAACCCGCCGCTTCCAGGACTCCGGGCGGGCGAAGAACGACCGCGCGGCGGCCAGCGCCGCCTCGGCCGTCTGCACCGGCACGCCGTGGTTGGCGACGTAGAAGAAGCCCGCGGTCTCTGATGCCGTGCGCATCGCCTTGGCGACCGAGGCGATCCCGCCCGCTGTTATCGGCGCAAGGTCGATGACCGGGATATGGTCGAAGGATCGTTGCGGGATCATCGGTGCGCCCAGGCCGCCACGTCATCGTCGATCGGCGGAGACTCGCCCAGGACGTCGCCGTCGGTATTGACCCCGAGTCCGTTCAACAGGCGGTT
>CAYFYS010000290.1:0-3814 GCA_964347365.1 uncultured Rhodospirillaceae bacterium
CGGCGCAGCGGAGGTCTCCAACCAGCGCATCGGCGAGGCGCTCGGCGAGGCGGGCCGGCATTTCGGCTACAAACTGCTGATCGCGGGCTATTTCGTCTGTGGTTTCCAGACCATGTTCATCGGTGCCCACCTGCCGGCCTATCTCGCCGATCTGGGCCAGCCGCCCTGGCTGGCTGCGACCGGGATCGCGCTGATCGGCGGGTTCAACATCATCGGTTGCATCGTCTGGGGGAATCTGGGCGCGCGCTACAGCATGAAGTACCTGCTGGCGATCATCTACATGGCCCGCGCGGTGTGCATGGCGATCTTCATGCTGGCGCCTATCGGGCCGGCGAGCGTGATCGTGTTCACGGCCACGATGGGGTTGTTGTGGCTGGCCACGGTACCGCTGACCACGGGGATCGTCGCCCGGATTTTCGGCACCAAATTCCTCGCCACGCTGGTCGGGCTGACTTTCCTCAGCCACCAGATCGGGAGTTTTCTCGGGATCTGGCTCGGCGGCATCGTCTACGACGCGATGGGCGATTACGATGCGATCTTCTGGGGCGGGGTGGTGCTCGGCGTGATCGCGGCCGGCTTGCACATGCCGATCGATGACCGTCCGCTGAAGCGTCCGATCGCTCAGCCGGCGTTCGGATAGCCTTCGCTGCGCGAGGCAGACGGGCGCGACCCACAAAAGGCGGCCCGGGTTTGGCCGAGCCGTCCAGCGTCCATCACCGCGCAGGAGGGCGCGATATTCGAGCCCTGCGGGTCTTTGCCGCCGCGGTGATGGGATAGACTATCCGTCCAGCGAGGCGCAGCATCGGGTAGGCCGATCCATGAAGCCAAGCGAGCATTTCGACTACGTCATCATCGGCGGCGGGTCGGCGGGGTGCGTGCTGGCCAACCGGCTCAGCCAGGATCTGCGCACCAGCGTCTGCCTGGTCGAGGCCGGCCCCGCCGACCGCAGCCCGCTGATCCACATCCCGGCGGCTCTGTTCACCCTGATGCGCCACCGGACGCTCAACTGGCGCTTCGAGACCGCACCGCAGGAGCGGATGAACGGGGCTGCGGTCTATGTCCCCCGGGGACGCGCGCTCGGCGGGTCGAGCGCGATCAACGGCATGGTCTATATCCGCGGCCATCGCGACGACTACGACGAATGGGAAGCGGCCGGCCTGCCCGGCTGGGGCTGGGAGGACGTGCTTCCCTATTTCCTGAAGTCGGAGCACAACGAGATCCATGTTTCCGATCGGCTGCATGGCCAGGGCGGCCCGCTCAACGTCACCTGTCTGGAGCGCCCCAATCCGCTGGACGAAACGCTGGTGGAAGCTGCCGAAAGCCTGCAATACAACCGCAACGAAGACTTCAACGGCGCCGTCCAGGACGGGTTCGGCGTCTTCCAGGTCACCCAGCGCGACGGCCGGCGGTGTTCGGCCGCCGCGGCGTTTCTGAACCCGGCGAGGGGTCGGCCGAACCTCGATGTCAGGACGGGTCGCCAAGTCGCCCGTATCGTGCTCGAAGGCCGCCGCGCGGTCGGCGTCGCGCTCGCCGGAGATGCGCGGGATCACGCGATCGGCGCCCGGCGGGAGGTCATCCTGTCGAGCGGTGCCATCGCCTCGCCGCAACTCATGATGCTGTCGGGCATCGGCGACGCAAGGGCGCTGGGAGCGTTGGGGATTCCCCTCTGCCACGCCCTGCCCGCGGTCGGCAAGAACCTCCAGGACCACATCTCTGCGCGCGTGGAGTTCGACAGCCCGAGCCTCGTGCCCTACGGGCTGTCCCCGCGCACGATGCCGCTCATGGCCTGGAGCGTGCTGCGCTATGCGCTCTCCCGGCGCGGTTTCTGGACCTCCAACCTGATCGAGGCCGGCGGTTTCCTGCGCACCGATCCCGCCGCGTCCAGACCGGACATCCAGATCGGGTTCGTGCCGGGCCAGCGCGGCAGAAACGGGCGGCTCTTCGGCTGGGGCCACGGGTTTTCCGCCACCGCGACCCTGCTGCGCCCCAGGAGCCGCGGCGAGGTTACGCTCAATTCGGCCACCCCTTCGGACCGGCCGCGGATCGATCCGTGTTTCTTCGCCGAACCGGAGGATCTCGATACTCTGGTGCGCGGCTTCGAGGTGGCGCGCCGGCTGTTGTATGCGCCGGCGTTCGATCCCTATCGCGGGGCGGAGCGAATGCCCGGACCCGAAATCGACGGTCGTGCGGCGCTGTCGGACTGGGTGCGGACAAACGCGCATACGATCTTTCACCCGGTCGGCACCTGCCGGATGGGCGCTGATGCGGACTCGGTGGTGGACCCGCAGCTTCGCGTGCGCGGGATCGAGAGGCTGCGCGTCGTCGATGCCTCGGTGATGCCGAGGATCACCGGTGGAAACACCAACGCGCCGACTATCATGATCGCCGAGAAGGCCGCCGACATGATCAAGGCCGCCTGAAGGTCAGTACGGCAGCGGCGGACGGCGCCCGGCCCACGGACGCGCGGCCTCGAGCTCGGCACCGGCGGCGATGAGCCGGTCCTCGCAATGCCACGGGGCGACGATCTGCAGGCCGACCGGCATCCCGTCGGCGGTCCAGCCTGCCGGCAGCGCGAACGCCGGATGGCCGGTGTGGTTGAAGGGATGGGTGTAGGGATACCAGTCGTGGCGTGGCGTCCCCAGCGCACGATCATTCACCCTCACCGGGTCGAAGGCGTAGTGATCCGCAGCGATCGCCGGGCGGGTGAGCGTGGGAGTAACAAGCAGGTCGTTGTCGGCCAGGATACTCTCCACGGCGCGGAACAATTCGGCGCGGCCGAACAGCGCGGTTTCGAGATCGGTCGCGCTCAGCCGTGCCCCTTGCGCGATCCCCTCGCGCAGCGAGCGGTCGATGCGATCGCCGAACGCATCCATCTTCCCGCCATAGGCCGCATGCGCCAGCGCACCGACCAGCACGATGAGGATCTCCACCGCCTTCGACAGATCGATCTCGATCTCGCGCACCTCGGCGCCGAGTACGCGGAAGGACCCCACCGCCGCCTCGCAGATCTCGCGCGTCTCGTGGTCGATCGCCGCGTTGCCGACCAGCGGCGCCCAGGCGATACGGGTCCCGGTCATGTCGCCCCGTGGCGCGGCCGCGGGCATGTAATCGTGCCGGCGCGCGCCGTACGACCACGGATCACGTGGATCGGGTCCGCCGCAAACCGTCATCAGCAACGCGATATCCTCGACCGAGCGCGCCATGGGCCCGATCACCGTCGTGGTGTCGAACAGATCGGGTGTCTCCGGACAGGGGAAGACGCCGAGCGTCGGCTTGAGCCCGAGTACGCCGGTCGCCGCGGCGGGTATGCGGACCGATCCGGCACGGTCGGTACCCAGCGCCAGCGCGCCGCAGCCGGTCGCAAGCGCCACCGCCGCGCCACCCGATGATCCGCCTGGCGTGGTATCGGGGTTCCAAGGGTTGCGGGTCGTCCCCCAAAGCGGGTTGTCGTTGGTCCCCTTGTGGCCACATTCGGCCATGTTGGTGATGCCGACCAGGATGGCGCCGGCGCGCCTGAGCCGCGCAACGACCACGGTGTCGGCTTCAGGCACGTTGTCTTCGAACATCGGCGAGCCGAAGGTGATCCGCAGACCGGCCGCGGCAATCATGTCCTTGAGCGTAAACGGCACGCCGTGGAGCGGACCGACGGCCTCGCGGCGTACGAGCGCGGCCTCGGCGTCGCGGGCGGCCGCGCGCGCACGATCCGTGCAGACGATGGTAAACGGGTTCAGCGTCGGCTGCACCTGGTCGATCCTGGCCAGGATCGCCTCGAGCAGCGCCACCGGGGAAAGCGTGCCGGCGGCGATCCGGCGTG
>CAYFYS010000291.1:0-3806 GCA_964347365.1 uncultured Rhodospirillaceae bacterium
GAGGGCATCCGTAGCGATTCCGGCCGGGTGATGATCGCGGTCTTCGATCAGGCCGATGCCTTCCGGGCGCGCACCGATGCGATTGCCACCGTGCGCATCCGTGCCCGGCGGGGCCGCCTTATGCTCAGCCTGGGCGGCCTGCCGCCGGCGCGCTATGCGGTCTCGGTATTCCACGACGAGAACGGCGACGGCGCGCTGGACACCAACCTCCTGGGCATCCCGACGGAGGGCTACGGGTTCTCCAACCGGGCGCGCGGCACGATGGGGCCGCCGTCCTTCGCCGAGGCCGCGGTGCACCTTGGCGAGGACCGGCGCGCCGTGTCGGTCCGGCTGACCTATTAGAGGGAGCAGGGTCATGATTCGACGCACGTTCCTGTACAGCGCCGTCTCGCTGCTGGCGCTTTGCGGCCTTCCCGGCCGGGGCGGGGCCGCAACCGATGCGTGGGCGACCGCATTCCGGGACGCCCTGCGAAAGAAACCCTACCTGCTGGGCTGGCTGGGGACCGGCGAGGCCACGCTGGAGACGCGATCGCTCGACATCGCGGGGACATGGCCGGCGGGCCTGCGCGGCACCTTCTACCGCAACGGGCCGGGCCGCCACGAAATCGGCGGGCTGCGCTACCGCCACTGGTTCGACGGCGACGGCATGGTGCAGGCCTTCCGCATCGCCGAGGGCCGGGTTTCTCATCGCGGCCGCATCGTCGAGACCGCAAAGGTCAAGGCCGAACGCCGCGCCGGACGGGCGCTGCGGCCGACCTTCGGAACCGTGGTCCCGGGGATGGAGGGGGTGGCGAACCGGGATTCGATCAACACGGCGAACACGTCCATGCTGTGGCATGCCGGCCGGCTGTTCGCGCTGTGGGAGGCGGGCTCGCCCCATCGCCTGGATCCGGCGACGCTGGACACCGACGGGCCGCACGCCTGGTCGCGCGCAACGACCGGGCTGCCGTTCGGCGCCCATCCCCGGCCCGACCGGGACGGGACGCTGTGGAACATCGGATATGCCGCCGACGCGGGCGTCCTGATCGTCTACCGCATCGGCCGGGACGGAAGGCTGCTGGCCGCCGTCCCGGTGCGCTTCGACCGGGTGCCGATGGTCCACGATTTCGTCATCACCCGCTCGCGTCTAATCGTCGTCCTGTCGCCTCTGTTCTTCGAGCCGACGACGGGGAGGACATCGCTGGACAGCCTGGTCTGGCGACCCGAGATGCCGGCCCGGGTCCTGGTGTTCGACAAGGCGGCACTGGCCCGGCCGAAGGTGATCGAGATGCCGGCCCATTTCACCTTCCACTACGGCAATGCGTGGGAGGATTCGGCCGGGATCATCCATCTGGACGCTGCGCGCTACGACGACCCCTCGATCCTGTTCGGGCCGTTGCGCACGGTCATGCGCGGCGACATAAGGCCCGGCCCGGCCGCCCGGCTGTACGCACAGCGCATCGATGCGGCCCGCGGCCGGGTCACCGAAACCCCGCTGACCGGGCCGGGTCGCGGGGTGGAGTTCCCGCATGTCGACCGGCGGCGCAGCGGCCGCCGCCACCGCAAGGTGACGGTGCTCATGGACGTGAAGGCGGCCGGGCGCAGCCACCCGATGCTCAACGCCGTCGGCCGGCTGGACACCGACACCGGGGCGTTGCGCGCCTACGCCTACCCCGGAAACGCCATCCCCGAGGAGCATCTGTTCGTCCCGCGCCCCGGCGGCGTTTCCGAGGACGACGGCTGGCTTATCGGCACCAGCCTCGACTTCGCCGCCGGGGTAACGCGGCTGAACGTCCTGGATGCGGCGCGACCCGACGACGGTCCGGTCGCGGTGGCGCGCCTGCCCTACGCCCTGCCGCTCGGACTCCATGGCGTCTTCGTGCCCGCGTGACCACGAAAATGCCTTAATCCCGGCATTGCCCGGCCACAATCGCCGGCCATCTTGGACGTCCTAGCACCGAGGACGTTGACCCTGAACGTCCTTCCGGCATTTTCGCCGGACCCTCCTTGGACCGCCGGCTTCCCCCGGCGGTCCCTTTTTTTCGCGGCGCAAGGCGGGACGATTCCCCTGCGATCGCCGATCGGCTAGGCTCGCCCGCCGATGGCGGCCTTCACCGGACGCGACCTGACCTGCGCGCGCGGCGACCGCGTGGTCTTTACCGGTCTTGCCTTCACAATGGCCGCCGGCGAGGCGCTGGTGCTGACCGGCGCCAACGGTTCGGGCAAAACGTCGCTGCTGCGCCTGATGGCGGGGCTTGCTCGGCCGAGCGCCGGATGCATCGCCTGGGGCGGGCTCGATATCGCCGCGGACCCGGCCGCGCATGCCGGCCGGCTGCACTATGTCGGCCATCTGGACGCGGTCAAGCCGGCGCTCACGGTGGCCGAAAACCTGACCTTCTGGGCGGCGCTGCGCGACGGGTGCACGGTCGAGGCGGCGCTTGCGCGGTTCGGCATCGACCACCTGGCTGCGATGCCGGCGCGCCTGTTGTCCGCCGGTCAGCGCCGACGCCTTGCGCTGGCCAGGGTGCTCGCTGCACCGGCGCGACTGTGGCTCCTGGACGAGCCGACCGCCGCGCTCGACGCGCAGGGGATCGCCGCCGTCAACGCCTCGATCGAAGCCCACCGCGCCACCGGCGGGCTGTGCGTGGTCACGACCAACGTCGCGCTCGACCTCGTCGCACCGCGTCGCCTCGATATCGGCGACTACGCCCGGTGAGAGGGCTTGCCGCCGTCCTGACCCACGAGCTTCGCCTGGCCGTTCGCCAGCCGGGCGAGACCGCGATGGTGGTGATGTTCTTCGTCCTGGCGACGATCCTGTTCCCGTTCGGCATCGGCCCGGAACCCGGCATCCTTGCGCGCATCGCCGCCGGCGTGATCTGGGTTGCCGCACTCCTTGCCGCCATGCTCTCGCTCGAGCGGCTGTTCCGGGCCGACTACGAGGACGGCTGTCTGGAGATCCTGGTGCTCTCCCCGCTCGCGCTGGAGCTCGCCGTGGGCGCCAAAATCCTCGTCCACTGGCTGACCACCTTCGTGCCGGTCCTGATCGCGGTCCCGATCCTGGCGGTCGTCCTGAACCTCGACCCGGCGGGGCTGCGAGCCCTGATTGCGGCGATGGCGCTGGGCACGCCGACCATCAGCCTCCTGGGCGCCGTCGGCGCGGCGCTGACCCTGGGGGCGAAGCGCGGCGGCATCCTGCTGTCGCTGCTGGTGCTGCCTCTGATCATCCCGGTGCTGATCTTCGGTGCGGCCGCAGTCGATGCGGCCATCGCCGGTTTCGTTCCGCATCAGCACCTGCTGATCCTTGCGGCCATGCTTGCTGCGAGCAGCGTTCTCGCCCCCTGGACAGCCGCGGCGGCAATCCGCCAAGCGGTGGAGTAGGAACGCCGGCTGCAGCCTTTCCTAATGCCGCCAGATCGGGTCGGTGAGCGTGTCCAGAAAAGCCTCGTGGGCGGCGCGCTCCTCGGCGCTCGGCTCATGGACCCGCGCGGGCTGGACGGTGGACGCGCGCGGCGTGTGGTCCCGCCGCGCGGTCTCGGCAGCGCTCAGCCACAGCGAGGGCTGGCGGCCGCCGATCAGCTCGACATAAATCTCAGCCAGAAGCTCGGCATCGAGCAGCGCGCCGTGCCGGGTCCGGGCCGTGTTGTCCACCCCGAAACGCTTGCACAGCGCATCCAGGCTCACCGGCGCGCCGGGGAACCTGCGGCGTGCGAGCTGGACGGTGTCGATCGCGCGGTCTTCGGTCAATCGAGGCCGGTCGAGCCTGTCGAACTCGGCGGTGACAAAGCCCAGATCGAACTGCGCCTTCTGGATCACCAGCATCGCATCGC
>CAYFYS010000292.1:0-3784 GCA_964347365.1 uncultured Rhodospirillaceae bacterium
TCTCGGGCGCACCGGCCTGGTCAACCGGGGGCTGGCCTGGACCGGGCTCACCGATGAGCCGCTCGCCCTGGTCCAGAACGAGATCGGCATCATCGTCGGCGAGACCCATTTGCTGCTGCCCTACATGGTCCTGTCGCTGCTGGCCGTCATCCAGCGCATCGACCCCAACCTCAGGGACGCCGCCCAGAGCCTCGGCGCCACCCCAACCACGGTTTTCTGGCGCGTGGTGGTACCGATGACGCTGCCCGGGCTCCTGACCGGAACCCTGCTGGTCTTCAGCCTGGCAATGACCGCATTCGCGACGCCGTTTCTGCTGGGCGGCGGGCGCACCCCGATCCTTACGACGCTCCTTTATCAGTACGCCTTCGCCCTTTACGACTGGACCAAGGCCGCGACGATCGGCGTGGTGCTTCTCTGTCTCGGTATCCTCTTCATCTCGCTTCACCGGGCGGTCTCCGGCCGCGGGCTGCGCGGCTATGGCTGAACCCCGGCCGGGAAGGTGGCTGGTCGCCGGGTTCGCGACCGCCTGGCTGATCTTCCTGTTGACGCCGATCGCGGTGACCGTCGTTGCGTCCTTCACCTCCACCTCCTATCTCGTGTTTCCGCCGCCGGGGCTGTCGCTGCAGTGGTACGTCAAGGGGCTCGGCATGGACTGGTTCTGGACGACGCTCGCCAACAGTCTGATCATCGCGGTCGTCTCGACCGCGGTGGCGATCGCGCTCGGAATCGCCGCGGCGCGGGTTCTTGCACGGCACCGGTTCCGCGGCCGGGCCGCCTTCGAATATGCCGTTCTGAGCCCGCTGATCATCCCCGGCGTCGTGGTCGGTTTCGCCCTGTTCAGCTTCGCGATCATGATCGACTTCCAGGGTGCGCCGCTGCTCAACCTGATCATCGGGCATACGGTGGTGACCGTTCCGTTCACCGTCAGGTCGATCTGGACCAGCATGGCCGGCAGCGACGTCTCTCTCGAGGAGGCCGCTCAGAGCCTTGGCGCCACGCCCTGGGTGACGTTCCGCACGGTGACCCTGCCGTCGATCGTTCCCGGCATCGTCGCCGGTGCCATCATCGCTTTCACCTTTTCGTTCAACGACGTGACCATCTCGGCCTTCCTCGCCGCCCGCGAGACCCGGACACTGCCGGTCGAGCTGATGGCGCATATCGAGTACATCCCCGATCCCACGCCGGCCGCCGTGTCCTCGATCATGATCCTGCTCACCCTCGGCTTCTTCCTGCTGGTGGAACGGACGGTGGGGCTCGGCGTCTTCACCGAAAGGTGAGCCGGGCGATGGACCGCTTCGTCGCCGACATGCCCAAGGCCGAACTCCACGTCCACATCGAGGGCACGATCGGCCCGGAGCAGCGCCTGGCGCTGGCGACGCGGAACGGGGTGCCCTGGGCCGAGGACGGGGATCGGGACTACGGCTCGCTGGAGGCGTTCCTCGATGCCTATTATGCCGGTATCCGGCTGCTGGTGACCGAGCGGGACTTCTACGACATCACCCGCGCCTTCCTCACACGCTGCCGCCGGGACAACGTGATCCATGTCGAGATCTCGTTCGATCCCCAGCCCCATCTGGCGCGCGGCATCGCCATCGACACCGTCATGGCCGGCCTCCTCGGCGCCTGCCGCGAGGCGCGCGGCGCGGTCTCCAGCACCCTCATCATGTGCGTCAACCGGGACCGCCCGCTGGAAGCCGCGATGCCGCTGCTCGATCTGGCGAGACCCTGGCGCGACGACATCGCAGGGATCGGCCTCGACTCCGCCGAGCACGGTAACCCGCCCGTGAAGTTCGCCCCGCTCTACGAGAAGGCGCGTGCGGAAGGCTACCGCCTCACCGCCCATTGCGACGTCGACCAGGAGAATTCGGTCGCCCATATCCGCCAATGCCTCGACATTCTCCGGGTCGAACGCATCGATCACGGTGTCAACGCCGTCGAGGATGCGGAGCTGATGGCGCGGCTGCGGGCCGACGGAATCTGCCTGACGGTCTGCCCGACCTGGCGGCCTTCGGATGCGGCGCCCCGGCGGCTGGGCCGGCTCCGCGCGCTGTTCGACCAGGGTGTCCGGGTCACCGTGAACAGCGACGATCCCGGCCTGTTCGCAAGCGGCGATCTCGGCCAGATGCTGCCGGTGGTCCGCGCGGCCGGCGGCTGGTCCGACGCCGAGACGGTGGCGCTGATGCGCAACGCGTTCCTCGGCTGCTGGGCGCCCGAGGACGAGAAGCGGGCGATGCTCGACCGGCTCGCCGCCTATGCCGCCGGGTCAGGCTGATGCGGCGAGGACGTCGTAGCGGGCCATCCAGTCGCTGCGCCAGCTCCGCCTGAGCGAATCGTCGATCCAGGCGCCGTCGAGACCGGCCAGGACGAAGTCGCGCAGCCTGCCGAAGGGCAGCCCGAAGGTCGTCACCATCTCGGCATGGGCGTTGGCGGGATCGGTATGATGCAGCGGCGGGTCGTCGCTGTTGGGCATGATCCGCAGCCCGGCCTCCGCCATGTGGCGGATCGGATGATGCACCGCGAAATCCTTGCCGCGCAGCGCGCGGTTGTAGTGGGAGTTGGTCGGCACGATGGTGAAGATCATGCCGTCGTCGCGGCAGCGTCGCAGCAGCGCCTCGTCGTCGAGGATCGTATAGCCATGGTCGATGCGGTCGCAGCCCAGCAGGTCGAGCGCCGTCTCGATGTTGCGGGCGGGCTCGCCGAACTCCCCGGCATGGCTGGTGCGCTTGAGACCATGGCGCCCGGCCAGACGGTAGGCCTTCCAGAACTTCTCCGGCGGATGGCCGACCTCGAGATAGTCCATCCCGATTCCCACCACCTCCTCGCGCCGGTGGGCGATGACCTGCTCGACCATCTCGTATCCGAGCTCGGGGCTGGACTCGCGATCGATCGAGGGGATCAGCCGGCCGACGATGCCCATGTCCCGCTCGGCGTCGCGCAGCCCGGCGATCATCCCGTCGACGGCCTCGGCATAGCCGACGCCTGCGATCGACCAATGATCGGTCGGATTCCAAAACATCTCGCGGTAGCGGACCCCGCACGCGGCAGCGTGCTTCTGCGTGTCGTAGACGGCGCGGTGGAAGTCGTCGGCACCGCGCAGCGACCGGCAGACGATCTTCAGTGTCTTGAGGACCCGGTCGAAGTTCGCGCCCCGCGCGTAGAGTTCTGCCGGGTCGTCATGCCGCGGCAGTTCCACCGAATTCCGGTGGGCCAGCAACAAAAAGGTATCGAGCGGCACCGCGCCGGTGAAGTGGACATGCAGCTCGGCCTTGGGGATCGCCCGGCAGAAGGCACGCAGATCCCCGGGCATGCCTGCGCTCGGCATCCCGTCCGCCCCTCCGGCGGCTATGACCGCACCCGTCCGCCGATCTCCGGCGGATCCCCGGCATATCGAAAGACGCGAAAAATCCAGTTCACCTCAGCCACCATGACAGGCCTCATGCACGAAGGGGCGATATATTCCCACACCGACCCGCCCCGCCAGCGTCATCTCGAAGAGCCGGTCCGCGTCATGGTAGAAGATATCGGCCGTGACCGCACCGTGATGATCCGGATCGGCGAGGACGTTCAGGACAAGCGCTCGGCAGGTTTCAGAGGGCGGCCATCGCCGTCGCCCGGCGCGGGTTGGGCGATCCGGAGGAAGCCGGCGCGGCGGCCTCGGATCACCTGAAGATGTTCGGGCCGGTGGCGGTGGTCGACGACGGTTTGCCGGAGCCGCCCGCCGCGACGCCGCTGGATGTGAAGGTGGTACGGCAGGAGAACCGGGGCTTCGGGTTGGCGCGGGCGC
>CAYFYS010000293.1:0-3784 GCA_964347365.1 uncultured Rhodospirillaceae bacterium
CCCATGACGTCCTGCTGTGCATTGCCCAGGGTACCCACCTCGCCGATACCGAGCGCCGGCGGCTGACGCCAGACCACCGTTTTCGCGATGCCACGGAGATGCGCGCGGTCTTCGCGGACCTGCCAGAGGCGGTCGACAACACGGCGGTGATCGCACGGCGCTGCGCCTTCATGCCGCGGCCCCACGACCCCATCCTCCCCGGCTTTGAAGACGCCGAAGGCAGGAGCGAGGCCGATGCCTTGCGCACCACCGCCCGGGCGGGGCTCCAGGCGCGGCTGGCAAACATGTCCGCCGATCCGCAGCCCTATATCAAGCGGCTCGCATTCGAGCTCGACGTGATCGTATCCATGGGCTTTCCGGGCTATTTCCTGATCGTTGCGGACTTCATCCAATGGGCCAAACAGCAGGGGATTCCGGTCGGCCCGGGCCGGGGCTCCGGCGCCGGATCCGTCGTTGCATGGGCGCTCACCATCACGGATCTCGATCCGCTGCGGTTCGGCCTGCTGTTCGAGCGTTTCCTCAATCCGGACAGGGTCTCGATGCCGGATTTCGACATCGACTTCTGCCAGGACCGGCGCGACGAGGTCATCGCCTACGTCCAGGAAAAATACGGCGCCGACAGGGTCGCCCAGATCATCACCTTCGGGACCTTGCAGGCGCGCGCGGCGCTGCGCGATGTCGGCCGCGTCCTCGGCATGCCCTATGGCCAAGTCGACCGGATCTGCAAGCTTGTGCCGTTCAACCCGGCCAAGCCGCCGACGCTCGTCCAGGCGTTGGAACAGGAGCCCCAGCTTCGCGAGATCCGCAACGGCGACGGGGCCGTCGCCCGGTTGATCGACATCGCGATGAAGCTCGAAGGGCTGTACCGCCACACCTCGACCCATGCCGCGGGCGTGGTGATCGCCGATCGGCCGTTGACCGAACTGGTGCCGCTCTATCGGGATCCGCGCTCGGAATTGCCCGCGACCCAGTTTTCGATGAAGTACGCCGAGCTGGCCGGCTTGGTCAAGTTCGACTTTCTGGGGCTGAAGACCCTGACTGTCCTCGACAGGACGTTGAAGTATATCGCCAGAAAGGAGCCCCCGCCCGATCTGCTGTCCCTGCCGCTCGACGATGTGACGACGTATGCGATGCTCGGCCGCGGCGACGCCACTGGCGTCTTCCAGATGGAGAGCGCGGGCATGCGCGACGTACTGCGCCAGATGAAGCCCGACTGTTTCGAGGACCTGATCGCTCTGGTGGCGCTGTATCGCCCCGGTCCGATGGACAATATCCCACGCTACAACGCCTGCAAGCACGGTCGCGAGAAGCCCGACTACCTGCACCCGGATCTGGAGGAGATCCTGCGTGAGACGTTCGGTGTGATCATCTACCAGGAACAGGTCATGCAGATCGCACAGCGGCTGTCGGGCTTCAGCCTCAGCGCGGCCGATCTGCTGCGACGCGCGATGGGCAAGAAGATCAAGGCCGAGATGGAAGCCCAGCGCGGCGCCTTCGTCGCCGGCGCCACCGCGCGCGGGGTCGATGCCGCCAAGGCCGGTCAAATCTTCGAACAGGTCGACAAGTTCGCCGGTTACGGCTTCAACAAGTCCCATGCCGCAGCCTACGCGCTGGTCGCCTATCAGACCGCATGGCTGAAGGCCAACCATCCGGTCGAGTTCCTGGCTGCGCTGATGTCTCTGGATGCGGGCAACACGGACAAGCTGGGCGCGTTCCGCCAGGAGCTCGACCGTCTCGGCGTGCCGCTGCTGCCGCCTGACGTGAACCGCTCGGACGTCTCGTTCGCGGTCGAAACCATGGACAACGGCTCCTTGAAGCCCGCGATCCGCTATTCCCTTGCCGCGATCAGGAATGTCGGCGAACAGGCAATGGCCGATCTCTGCGAAGAGCGCGACCGGAACGGCGCGTTCGTCGATGAGTTCGACTTCGCCCGGCGGCTGGGCGGGCGGCTAGCCAACCGCCGCCAGATGGAGAACCTCGTTCGGGCCGGTGCACTGGATTGTCTGAACGCCAACCGGCGCCAAGTCTTCGAGAGTATCGACCTGCTGGCGCAGCTCGGCCGGGCCGCCGCGGAGGAGCGCGAGACCAACCAGGCCAACCTGTTCGGCGAGGCCGCCAAGGACCTTGCGCCCGCCGACGCAAGCCGTCCCGACGTCGCTGACTGGTCGCCGATGGAACGGCTCGATCAGGAGTTCGAAGCGTTGGGCTTCTACCTTTCGGCCCACCCTCTGGATGCCTACGCCGAGCGACTGAAGCGGCTTCGCGTGGTCGGCTCCAACACTCTGACGGAGACGGTCCAGGGCGATGGATGCAGGCTCGCCGGGGTGGTACTCGCACGCCAGGAGCGGACATCGTCCAAGGGCAACCGGTTCGCCTACATCCGGCTCACCGACACTGCGGGCGCCTACGAGGTGGTCGCGTTCTCGGAGCTTCTGGCGAGTGCCCGGGCGTTGCTGGAGCCCAACGCGCGCGTGCTGGTCACCGTGGAGGTGCGCGCCGACCGCGAGGGCGTTCGATTGATGGCGCAGAAGATCGAGGCGTTGGACGAGGCGGTCAAGCGGATCGATACCGGGATCCAGGTCCGCATCGACGATCTGGCGTGTCTGGAGACTGTGCGCGGCCAGATCGCGTCATGGCAGCCCGGCCGCGGCCGGGTGAGCCTGGTTATCGGCATCGAGACCGCCCGCGAGGTCGAGCTGGTACTGCCGAACGGTTACGCGGTGCCGGCCGAGGCCCCCGAGCGCCTTGGAGCACTTGGCGGTGTCTCCTCGGTGATCGAGATCTGAAACCGGTAAGGTCGGAGACCCGCCCGCGCGACCGATCGTCTCGATAGAGTCTTGCGGTCTGCCCGTTACGGGTTTATCAAGCCGCCACTTCAAATCCACACGCGAGCGTTGGGGCGCGCGGTCTCGCGCCCCATCCGGTGGGCGGTGACCGGGCCGGGGTCCGGGGCCGCTCTTGTGTTCGCGGCGGCTCAACCGGACAAGGGTCTGCGATCATGGCCATAGCCGATTTCACCATGCGTCAGCTTCTCGAAGCCGGCGTGCATTTCGGACACCATACGAGGCGATGGAACCCCAAGATGGCGCCCTATCTGTTCGGGGTGCGCAACGGGGTGCATATCATCGATCTCCAGCAGACGATGCCGATGCTGTACGCGGCGCTGGCCGCCATTCGCGAGATCACCGCGGCCGGCGGCCGGGTGCTGTTCGTGGGCACCAAACGGCAAGCTTCCGAATTGATCGCCGAGGCCGCGATACGCTGCGGTCAATATTTCGTAAACCATCGCTGGCTCGGCGGCACGTTGACCAACTGGAAGACGATCACCGTTTCGATCAAGCGGTTGCATCAACTCGACGAGACCCTGTCGGAATCGGGATCGGGCCTGACAAAGAAGGAGCTGCTCGGGTTGACCCGCGAGCGTGAGAAGCTGCAACGCGCGCTTGGTGGAATCAAGGAGATGGGCGGCCTGCCCGACATCCTGTTCGTGATCGACACCAACAAGGAAGCGATCGCCATCCGGGAGGCGGTCAAGCTCAACATCCCCGTGGTCGGCGTTACGGACAGCAACTCCGACCCCCAGGGCATCGCCTACATGATCCCCGGCAACGACGATGCGATCCGATCGATCGGGCTGTACTGCGATCTGGTCGCCAGGGCCGTGCTGGACGGGCTGCAGCAGGAGGCGATTGCGACGGGCTCGGATATCGGAGAGGCCGAGGAGGTGCCTATCGGCGAGCTGCCCATCGATGGCGCGAGTGCGGACACAGGGTCTGCGCTGGAC
>CAYFYS010000294.1:0-3776 GCA_964347365.1 uncultured Rhodospirillaceae bacterium
CGACCAGCACGCAGTTGCGGCCGCGCACGTCGCCGATGATGTTCATCACCTCCGAGACCCCGGCCCTTTCGCGCCGCTTGTCGATGATCGCAAGGTCGCAATCGAGCCTCCGGGCGACCGCGCGCGCGCGGATGACCCCGCCGACATCGGGCGAGATGACCGTCAGGTCCTCACCGTCGAACTGCTCCTTGATGTGGCGCACGAAAACCGGCGCCGCGAAAAGATTGTCCACCGGGATGTCGAAGAACCCCTGGATCTGGCCGGCATGGAGATCCAGGGTGAGCACCCTGTCCGCCCCGGCGGTGGTGATCAGATTCGCCACCAGCTTGGCCGAGATCGGCGTGCGGGGTCCGGACTTGCGATCCTGACGGGCGTAGCCGAAATAGGGGATCACCGCGGTGATGCGCCGCGCCGAACCGCGCTTGAGCGCGTCCAGGAGCACGAGCAGCTCCATGAGGTTGTCGTTCGCCGGATAGGAGGTCGACTGGACCACGAACACGTCCTGGCCGCGGACGTTTTCGTGGATTTCGACGAAGCACTCCAGGTCGGAGAAGCGACGGATGCTGGCCTGGGCAAGGGGAAGCTGCAGATATGCCGCGATGGCCTCGGCCAGGGGGCGATTGCTGTTACCGGCGACGAGCTTCATCGCGCCCTTTCGAGGACATGGCGGCCGCACTCTATCAACGGCCGACAGGACTGTAAACGGCCGGTCCCGCGCTCGGTTCCGGGGAGGCGGCCGGCCGCAAGCGCGCTCTGCGGACCGGGTTCAAGGCCGCGGTGATCGCCACCGCCGATCAGGGCCGGTCCGCGAACCCGGGATAGAGGTTGCGGTAACCGCGCTCCTTGCGGGCCTGGGCGTTCGCACGCGCCTTGTCCGGCGTCATCGGGATAAAGCCGTATCCCTGGACCAGGCGGCACATGAAGTTCATCCGCGCCGTCACCGCGATCGCATCATGCAGCGCCTTGTCGTCCCAGCCGGCGGCGAAGACCGCATCGGCATCGGCTTGGGCGACTTCGTCGGGAGCAAGGGTGAGCTTCCGCGCATAGGTCAGCA
Source organism: uncultured Rhodospirillaceae bacterium (assembly GCA_964347365.1). GTDB lineage: Bacteria > Pseudomonadota > Alphaproteobacteria > MPNO01 > MPNO01 > CAYFYS01. Next base: position 1,055 of record CAYFYS010000294.1, read on the forward strand.
GCGGGCGGAACCGGTCCTCGACCGGTGCGGTGTCGAGATCGGCGAGCAGCCGATCGATCAGCTCCTCGGCGATGCCGTGCGCGCTGGCCGCCGCGCGATGGGCGACCAGGGCGTAGCGGCAGTTCGCCGTGCCGGCGACGAAGGCGGCGATCATCTCCCGCTCGCCGGGGGTGAGCGGCGAGGGACCGTTCATCAGCGCCTGGCTGGCATCGGCCCAGGGTCGGTAGATCTCCGGATAGGCCTGGAACACGTCGGCGGGCCCGGAATCGGCGGGCAGTGACTTGAAGAACGGCATGATCTGATGCCCCGTCTCAAAGCGCCGCAAAGGCGGCCTGCATTTCGGCAGCGACCGCACGCGCGGCCGCGGGCGGGTCCTCGGCTCGGACGATCGGCCGGCCCATGATGAGGTAGTCCGCGCCGCCTTCGATGGCCGCGCGCGGCGTTCCGCCACGCTTGTGGTCGTCGCGGCGGTGCCCGGACGGGCGCACGCCGGGGATGCCCAGGAGCAGCGAGTCGGCCGGCGCGGCCCTGCGGATGCGCCCGGTGTCCCGCGGCGCGGCGATCAGCCCGTCGCAGCCGTGCGCGAGCGCCTGTTTCACCCGGATATCGATCAGCTCCTCGACCGTGCAGCGATAGCCCATCGCGTACAGATCCGCGTCATCGAGGTTGGTGAGCACGGAGATCGCGAAGATCTTGAGCGCGGTCCCCTTCTTGCCCTCGACCGCGGCTTGGAGAATGCCGGGGCTGCCATGGACGGTGACCAGGCCTACCCCGCGCCCGGCGGCGCGCCTGACGCCCTCGCGCACGGTCTCGCCGATGTCGTACATCTTGCAGTCAAGGAAGACTTCCTTTCCGGCGCCGATCAACCGGTCGATCAGCCCGTCGATGCCCGGCGCGTGCAGCAACCACAGCCCGACCTTGTAGAAGGCGACCGTATCGCCCAGCCGGTCGATCAGCCCGTCGGCGGCCGCGACCGTGGGCACGTCGAGCGCAACGATCAGCCGCGATCGCGCATCGATGTCCATCAGCGCGCGTCCGCTTCTGCGAGCCGGGCGCGCTTGGCCTGGATGCGGTCATGCTGTCGGCCGCGATCGATCACGAAGCGGGTGTGGCGGGCCTTGCCGATCAGCTCCACCGGATCGTGCACCACGACATCCAGAAGGATCCTTCGCCGGTCAATCTCGACGATCTCGGCCCTGACCTCGACCCGGGAGCCCAAAAGCGCGGCGCCCAGATGGTCGAGCTCGACCCGGGCGCCGACCGTCTCCTCGGCGTCGTCGAGATGTTCCCTGATCATCTCCTGGCAGGCGATCTCGATATCGCGCAGCAGCGCCGGCGTTGCATAGATGCGCAACGCCTCGCCCATGAACGTGATCGTCCCGTCCTCGTCGATATCGAACCGACGGGTCGTGGTCAGCCCCGGTTTGAGCGTCTCCTTCATCGGTTCTCCCTCGGTGCGACCGCGCCGCCATGGATGCGGCGCAGTTCGGTCTTGAGGATCTTGCCCATTGCCGATTTGGGCATCTCCTCGACGAAGGCCATGCGGCGGGGGATCTTGTAGCCGCCGATGCGGGCGCGGCAGTGGGCGATGACCTCCTCCTCGGACAGGCGCGCGCCGGGCGCCGGCACGATGACCGCGAACAGCGCCTCGCCATAGGTGTCGTCGGGCACGCCGACCACCGCGGCCTCGTTGATGCCGGGGTGCTGATAGAGCGCGGCCTCGACCTCAGAGGTATAGACGTTCTCCCCTCCGGTGATCACCATGTCCTTCTTGCGGTCGAGCAGGTACATGAAGCCGTCCTCGTCCATCCGGCCGATATCGCCGGTGTGGAACCAGCCGCCGCGAAAGGCTTCACGGGTTTCCGCGGGCCGGTTGAGATAGCCGCTGGTCACGTTCGGGCCGCGCACCACCACCTCGCCCGCCACGCCTGGCGGCACCGACCGGCACCGCTCGTCGACGATTAGCATGTCGACGCCGGTGACCGGCCGTCCGGCGGCCTTCAGACGCTCAAGCTCGCCCGAGGCGATGGCTTGGCGATGCGCGTCGGGATCGAGCGTGGTCAGGATCGGCGCAGTCTCGGTCAGCCCGTAGCCCTGCTGCAGCTCGGCGTTGGGAAAGCCTTCCATCGCCCGACGGATCCATTCGACCGCCATCGGCGAGGAGCCGTAGAAGATGCGACGCAGCGCCGTTACGTCGAAGCGCGCGAAAGCGGGATCCTGCAGCATCAGGATCAGCATCGTCGGCGCCATGAAGGCGAAGGTGACCCGGTGACGCTGCATCGCCTCCAGCATGGACACCGGGGTGAACTGCGGCAGGTAGACGTGGGACGCCCCCAGGAGGGTGAACCCGGTACCCAGCAGATCGGCCGAATGGAACATCGGGGCGGCGTGGATATAGACGTCATCGCCGCCCATGCCCAGGGCGATCGCGCATTGCTGGCCGTTGGCGTAGATGTTGCGGTGGCTCAACCGCACGCCCTTGCTGCGGCCGGTCGTCCCGCCGGTGTAGAGCAGGATCGCATCGTCGTCCTCGCCGCAGGGGTGGGGATCGACGGGATCGGCATCGGCCAGCAACGCATCGTAGTGCGGCTGACTGCCCTCGGCCGCCGCGCCGATGAACAGGGCGCGACGCCGCCAGGGTGCGAGTTCGGGCGCAGCGGCCTGGCCCGCCAGCGCCGCGTCGACGACCAGCACGCCGGCCGCCGAATCCTCCAGGATGTGG
>CAYFYS010000295.1:0-3774 GCA_964347365.1 uncultured Rhodospirillaceae bacterium
GCGCTCCAGGCGCTACTCCATGCTCGTTGACGACGGCACCGTCACCCGGCTCAACCTCGAGGAGGGCGGCGGGTTCGAGGTAAGCGACGCGGGCACGCTCCTGTCCCAGATCTAGGGCGGTATCGCGCCGCGTTCGGCGAGGCCCTTGCGCGCCAGCGCATCCGCGCGCTCGTTGCCGGGGTGTCCGGCATGGCCTCTGACCCAGCGCCATGCGACGGTGTGGCCGGCGAGCGCGGCATCGAGGCGCCGCCAGAGATCGACGTTCTTGACCGGTTTCCCGGCGGCGGTCCGCCAGCCGTTGCGTTTCCATCTGTCGATCCAGCGCGTGATGCCGTCCTTCACATAGGCGCTGTCGGTGTGAAGGACGATGCGGGACGGGCGCTTCAACGCCTCCAGGGCGCGAATGGCAGCCGTCAACTCCATGCGGTTGTTGGTCGTGGCCGCCTCGCCGCCGCACAGCTCCCTCTCCGCGCCGCCGTAGCGCAGCAACGCACCCCAGCCGCCCGGACCGGGGTTGCCGCTGCAGGCGCCGTCGGTGAAGATTTCGACCGCCGGGCCGCTGCTCATCGGCCGGTCGCGTAGGCGCCGGACCCGGCGACGCCGCGGTGAAAGCGCAGCTTGCGCAGGTATTCGAGCGGATCCTTGCGGCGGACCATCACGCCTTCGGCCGGGAACAGCACGTCGTGCAAGCGGGTGAGCAGGAAGCGCAGCGCGGCGCCGCGGGCAAGCACCGGCAGCACGGCGATCTCCCGGCGAGAAAGGGCGCGCTCGGACCCGTAGGCCTGGATCATGCGCTGGGCCCTGGTGATGCTGAACGCCCCTTCGGTCTCGAAGCACCAGGCGTTGAGGCAGATCGCAAGCTCGTAGGCGTAGAGGTCGTTGCAGGCGAAATAGAAATCGATCAGACCCGACAGCGCCCCGTGGAGGAAGAGCACGTTGTCCGGGAACAGATCGCCATGGATCACCCCGCCCGGCGCATCGTCCGGCCACCCCTGGTTCAGGAAAGCGAGCTCCGCATCGATCTCGCCGGCAAGACCCGGCAGGATTTCGTCGGCGCGCGCGCGGCACAGCGCGAACAGCGGGCGCCACGCCTGGACGCCGAGCGCGTTGGGCCGCGCCATCCCGAACCCCTGCCCGGCGCGATGCATCCGCGCCATCGCCGCGCCGACCAGCGCGCAGTGCCGCGGGGTCGGCCACCGTGCCGCCATGCCGTCGAGGAACCGCACCACCGCCGCCGGGCGGTCGCACAGCGTTCGCAGCGCCGCACCGTCGCGGCCGTGGACCGGCGTCGGACAGGCGATCCCCTTGCCGGCAAGGTGCGCCATGAGCCCGAGGAAGAACGGAAGATCGCGGACATCGACCCGGCGTTCGTACAAGGTCACGATGAAGGCGCCGCGCTCGGTCCGCAGCAGATAGTTGGAGTTCTCGACCCCCTCGGCGATCCCCTTGAAGGCCAGCACGCGGCCGAGATCGTACTGGGCGATGAAGCGCTCCATGGCCTCGTCGGACACCTCGGTATAGACCGCCATCGCCGATCGTGCCGCCTCGTCTCACCCGCGCGGAGAGTGGGGCGAGGCGCCCGCGACCACCTCACCAGGCAAGCCGGCATCTGCGCGCGCTGCGGCCAAGCGTCCTGTGCGCGGGTCGGCGCGTCGGGATCGGCATCGACGGCGTCCTCTTCGCACTGGCGCCTTGAGCATGTCCGGTGGCTTCACTAAAGTCCGCCGTAACGGGCACGGCCTAAGTAACGCAGCAACGGTGACAAGGGAAGACGGGGATGGCGGAGCCGATCATCGCGCAGAAGGAGCCCTACGGCTTCGACGTCGAATCGGGTACGGAATACTGGTGGTGCGCATGCGGCCGCAGCGCGAACCAGCCGCTGTGCGACGGATCGCACAAGGGGACCGGGCTGACCCCGATGCAGTACAAGGCCGAGGCGGACCGCAAGGTCTGGTTCTGCGGCTGCAAGATGACCTCCAACAAGCCGGTTTGCGACGGCACCCACAACGCCGTCTGAACATCGTGCGGGGCGTGCCGGCACCGTCCGGCGCGGTGTGGCCGCGTACCGTGCGCGGTGTTGCAGCGATCCTGGCCGCGTCGCTTCTCGCGGGATGCGCGGGCGACGGCGGGCGCGTGCGCATGCTCTGCCCGTACGTGGACATCCCCGAATACGTGGGGGAGCTGGTGCGTTTCCTGCCCGGTCCCGGGCGCGACGTGACCGATGTGGTGTTCCGCTCGCGCCTGCTGAACTATCGCGGCGCATGCGAGGCTGACGAAGACAAGGTCGAGGTCGAACTCGTGGTTTCGTTCGAGACCGAGCGCGGCCCGGCGAATCGCGACGCCAAGGCGCGCTTTGAGTATTTCGTCGCCATCCCGCAGTTCCACCCCCTTGCGGCCGGCAAGCGGCGCTTCGCCGTCGCCGTCGATTTCGAGAAGGGCCGGAACCGGGCGCGCTATCGCGACGAGGTCACCGTGGCGATACCCCTCCAGCCGGGCCAGGCGAGCAGGGAGTTCGAGATTTTCATCGGTTACCAGCTGAGCGCGGCCGAGCTCGACTACAACCAGCGCGGCGACCGGCGGGGGCGGCCTTGAGCGCCGATGTGCAGCCCGGCGCGATCGCGGTCTGAAATCCGCCACATGTCGGGAGGCCGAAGATGGGTGTTTCGTACCGTACGCTGATCCTCGGGGCGTCCTACGGCTCGCTGCTTGCCGTCAAGCTCGCCTGTGCGGGTCATTCCGTCAGGCTGGTCTGTCTGCCCGAGGAGGCGGCGCTGATCAACGCCGAAGGCCAGAAGGTCCGCATGCCGGTCAAGGCGCGCGACGGGCTGGTGGAGATCGATTCCCGCACCCTGCCCGGCGAGGTGTCGGCGGCAACGCCGGATGCGGTCGATCCTGCCGCCTACGATCTGATCGCACTCGCCATGCAGGAGCCGCAATACCGCGCGCCGGGCGTGCGCGGGTTGCTGGAGGCGGTCGCGCGATCGCGCGTGCCGTGCATGTCGATCATGAACATGCCGCCGCTGCCCTATCTGCGGCGGATCCCCGGCCTGGATGCGGCCACGTTGACCGGCTGCTATACCGACGCAAGCGTCTGGGAGGGTTTTGATCCCGATCTGCTGACCCTGTGCAGCCCCGATCCGCAGGCCTTTCGCCCGCCCGAGGAGAAGTCCAACGTCCTGCAGGTGAGCCTGCCGACCAACTTCAAGGTGGCGCGGTTCGGCGCCGAACGCCATACCGCGGTCCTGCGCGAGATGGCGGCCGGTATCGAGGCGATCCGCCATGACGACGGCAACGGCGCGATCGCGCTTCCGGTCAAGCTGAAGGTGCACGAATCGGTCTTCGTGCCACTCGCCAAATGGGCGATGCTGCTGACCGGGAATTATCGCTGCGTGGGCGAGCACGACATGCAGTCGATCCGAGATGCCGTGCATGGCGACATCGAAGCCTCGCGCGCGGTCTACGAATGGGTGAGCGCTCTGTGCCGGGAGCTCGGCGCAGCGCCGGCCGACCAGGTCCCGTTCGAGAAATACGCCAACGCCGCCCGGGGGCTCGTCAGACCCTCTTCGGCCGCACGCGCGCTAAAGGCCGGCGCACGGGACATCGAACGGGCGGACAGTCTCGTACGCACGATCGCCGCGCAGCGGGGGCTGCGCTCCGAGGCGGTGGATCGGACCGTGGCACTTGTCGATTCCTGGCTCGCCGCCAATCGGCGGGCCGCCTCCTGATGAACCCGTAAGAATCGGGATCGGAGGCGGTGTCCCTGCAAGCCGGCCC
>CAYFYS010000296.1:0-3772 GCA_964347365.1 uncultured Rhodospirillaceae bacterium
CATGGACCACCTTTTCAAACGGCGGGACGGCTGGTCGCCGGCCGAGGCGGCCGAGCTGGGCGAACGGCTCGATGACTGGGTGAAACGGCGCCGGCAAAAGCGATAATGCACCCGATTAGGATCCAGCCGCGATGGGCCGGGTACGGATGCTGAGCGTCACGGCCGGGGATGCCGACACCCGGCTCGACCGCTGGTTCAAGCGTCATTTTCCGGCGCTCGGTCACGCAAGGCTGGAGAAGTTGTTGCGCACCGGCCAGGTACGCGTGGACGGCGGACGGGCGAAAGCATCGGTGCGGCTTGTCGCCGGCCAACGGATCCGCATCCCTCCGGGGCTTGTCGAGCGGCCGGTGGACGCGGAGAAGCTGGGCGAGGTTGAACGAGAGTTCATCCAGAGCCTGGTGCTCTACCGCGACGAGCACGTCGTTGCGATCGACAAGCCGGCCGGGCTCGCCGTACAGGGCGGCGCCAGGGTCGGAAGATCCGTCGACGCCCTCCTGGACGGGCTGCGCTTCGGGGCTGCTGAACGCCCACGTCTGGTTCACAGGCTGGACAAGGCGACCAGCGGTGTGCTGTTGCTCGCCCGCGACCGCAAGGTCGCCGCCACCCTTGCCCATGCGTTCCGCGACGGGCTGATCGTCAAGGAGTATTGGGCGTTGGTCACCGGCGTCCCCCGGCCCCTGCGCGGCATGCTCGATCTGGCACTCGTCAAAAAGCCTGTCGATTCGTCCGGGCACGAACAGGTCGCGGTCGATGATGCGAACGGCAAGCCGGCATGGACGGACTACGCGGTCATCGATTCGGTCTCTGACGTCGTCTCATGGCTGTCGCTGAGGCCGCGAACCGGCCGGACACACCAGCTTCGCGTGCATTGCCGGGCGCTCGGCACGCCGGTCCTTGGCGATCGGAAATACGGCGGCCCGGCGCCGCCGGCCGATGGTCGGCCGACGGTCGGGCGGCTGATGCTGCACGCACGACGTCTGCATATCCCGCGCAACGCCGGCGGGCCGGTGACGGTTTGCGCACCGCTCGATGCGGCGATGCGCGCGCAATGGTCGTTCTACGGCTTTGCGGAGGATGTCGCCCGCAATGTCGAATCCCTCACCGTCGACAAGCCGGTCTAGGCAAAGGCGCATCAGGTGGTTCCGCCCCGAGGCCGCAATGTTCGTTTCACCGTCTTCGACCTCGACGGCACATTGCTCGACAGCGTGGCCACGATCGTAGAGAGCGTGTGCGCGTGCTGGGAGGCCTGCGGGTTTCCGGTGCCCGAGGCCGCGGCAGTCCGCCGGATCATCGGGCTGCCGTGGCAGGAGAGCGTGATCGCCCTGCTGCCCGGGGCGGGGCAGGAGGAGTTCGCGCAGATCCGCGCCTATCACGAGGACGTGAGGCTCGGCCGTCGAAACCGCCCGGCACGGCGGGAGACGCTCTTCCCCGGGGCGCGCGAGACCCTGCAAGCCCTGGAGGAGGACGGGTATGTTCTGGGCGTTGTCACCAGCCGCTCCGGGGCCCGCCTGTCGGAACTGCTCCAAGCCCACCGGATCGGCAGGCATTTCCGCGTGGTCAAGACCGCCGACATGGGCCCCGGCAAGCCGTCCCCCCATCTTCTGCACCAGGCGATGGCCGATGTCGGCGCGACCGCGTCCGGCACGGTGATGATCGGCGATACGGTCTTCGACATCGAAATGGCGATCAGTGCCGGTGCCGGTGCGCTCGGTGTGGACTGGGGGGTCCATGAGGTCGTCGACCTTCAGGCCGCCGGTGCCCACCGGATCGTAACCTCGTTTGCGGATGTCCAGCCGAACGTCATGGCGATGACCGCCGCAAGCTGATACCGCGACCTGCGGGAACCATCGCAGATGACGCGCATGACGACGGCCGCCCCACACCCGCTGCGGCCGGCGTGATCGCGGCCGCAGCGGGTGTGGGCCGGATGGGTGACCCGGCCGCACGGCCTGTTACTGATGGGCGTGTAGCAACTCGGAATACGTCGGCAGCGGCCACTGGCGGGCGTCCACCCGTTCCTCCAGGCGGTCGACCACGGCCCTGGCGGAGGCCATCAACGGTTTCAGGGTCTCGTGCGCGTAGGCGGCCGAGGCTTCGGGACCGTCTTCCGGAAAAGCCTCGAACCCTTCGGCCAATGTGTCGGTCTCGGCAAGCAGTCGCTGCACGAGATCCTTCTTCTCGTCCAGATGCCGGGACGAGAAACCGGCCGCGAGCGCGGCACGGGCATCTTCGACGGCAACCGGGATGATGAGGGTGCGCAGCAGGTGCAGCAGGGTCCGCGCTTCGATCTGGAGCTCGGTGGCGTAGGCCTCCTGAAGGACGCTTTGGCGCGCGGTGATCTCGCGCTCGTTGAAGATGCCCAGATCGCCGAATAGCTTGACGTTCTTGACCGACGTCAGCTCCTGGTAGGCCTCGGGGCTGCTCTTGAGATGGATCAGAGAATGTTTTGCGGCGTGTTCGTACAACGCCTCGGAATAGCCGTCCCCGCTGAACAGCGCGCCCTGGTTGTCCCTGATGGTCTCGCGGATGACCTGATCGGCGTCCTTGCCGCCTTCGATCTCCTCGCACATGTGCTTCAGGCTGTCCGCCAGGGCGGCGTTGAGCATCGTCAGCGGGAAGGCGATATGCTGATTGCCGCCCACCGCCCGGAACTCGAACCGGTTCCCGCACCAGGGGAACGGCGCGGTGCGGTTGCGGTCCTCGAGATTGGCCCTGATGTCGGCTACCGGCGCCGATATCGCGATCTGTTTGTGCTGGGTGTCGTAAGCGGTGAACTTGCCGCCATCGGCGACCTTCTTGACATGTTCTTCCAGGAGCTCGCCGAGATGCAGGGTGATGATCGCCGGCGGCGCCTCCTGCGCGCCTAGCCGGTGATCGTTGCCGGCGGTGGACACCCCACAGCGCAGCAGATCGCCGTGCCTGTTTACCCCGCGCAGCAGCGCAGCCACGAAGGCGATGAAGCGCCGGTTGTCGTCCTCGCTCTCCCCGGGCACGAACAGGTTGACGCCGGCATCGGTGTTCAGCCCCCAGTTGTTGTGCTTGCCGTTCCCGTTGATACCGGCAAACGGTTTTTCGTGGAACAGGATGGCAAAACCGTGGTCGAAGGCCAGGTCGCGGAGCACGTCCATTGCCAGCACGTTGGTATCCGCAGCGAGATTCGCCAGGCTGAAGATCGGCGAGATCTCGTGTTGGCCCGGCGCCACCTCGTTGTGGGTGCAGTGGATCGAGATCCCGAGCTCCCACATCTTCTCGCGCGCCTCGGCCATGTAGCGGTTCACCCGCGGTGACAGCCTGGAGAAATAATGGGTCGACAGCTCCTGGCCGCGCAGCGGCGTCACGCCCACGAGGGTGCGTCCCGTGGCCATCAGATCCGGCCGCGCCAGATACATCTGCCGGTCGATCAGGAAAAACTCCTGCTCCCAGCCGACATTGCACGCCACCTCCTTGGTTTCGGTATCCCCGAGATGGTGCAGCAACCGCAGGCTCAGCTCGTTGACCGCAAGGTTTGCGCGCACCAGGGGCGTTTTCTGGGCGAGCGCCTCGCCGGTCCATGACACGAAGGCGGAGGGGATATAGAGCGTCTGCCGGTAGACGAAGGGCGGCGATCCCGTATCCCAGCCCATATAGGCCGCCGCTTCATGGGTCTCGCGGAGCCCGCCATTGGGAAACGACGAGCCGTCGGTCTCGGTCTGGAACAGCTGTGAGCCCGTCAGGTCTATGATCAGGCGGTCCGTGGCGAAATCCACCGCCACGAAGGTTTCCAGCTTCTCCC
>CAYFYS010000297.1:0-3769 GCA_964347365.1 uncultured Rhodospirillaceae bacterium
CCGGATTGCCCGGCAGGCCGATGAACGGCACGCGGCCGACCTGACCCAGAACCAGCGGTCGGCCGGGACGAATCGCAAGGCGCCAGAAATGGATTCTGCCCAGATCCGCGACGGCCGCGCGGACATGGTCTTCCTCGCCGGTCGAAACCCCGCCCGATGTCAGGATCAGGTGGTGGCTGGTGGCCGCATCCGCCAACGCGGCCCGGACCGCTTCCAGGCGATCGGGCAGGATGCCGAGATCGTCGACCGCACATCCGAGCCCCTCGAGGAGGCCGGCGACGGCGTAGCGGTTAGCGTCATACACGCAGCCGCGTGGCAGGTCCTCGGTCACCTCGCGGATCTCGTCGCCGGTCGAGAACAGCGCAACGCGCAGCCGGCGGTAGACCGAAAGCCGGGCCCGTCCGACCGAGGCGGCGAGCCCGACATCCTGGGGTCTCAGCCGCCGTCCGGCGCGCAGGATGACGGTGCCCGCGGCGATATCCTCGCCTGCGCGGCGCCGGTTGGCGCCGCGCTTGATGCCCGGCGGCACGATGACCGTGCCGTCTTCGAGTGCGCAGTCCTCCTGCATCAGAACGGTATCCGGACCCCGCGGCATCGGCGCGCCGGTGAAGATGCGCGCCGCCTCGCCACGGGGTACGACGCGGTCGGTCATCCGTCCGGCAGTCATTCTTTCGCCTACGCGGAGCCTGGTATCGCCACCTGTCTGAAGATCGTCGAAATAGACCGCATAGCCGTCGACAGCGGCGTTGTCGTGCGGCGGCACGGCGCGTGATGCGCGGACGTCCTCGGCAAGGATCCGCGCGCATGCTTCCTTGAGCGCCACCGGCTCGGGTTCGACCACCGGTGCAAGCCGCGCACCCAGGAGCGCCAGCGCTTCGCCTGCGGTCATCAGCGCGCCGCCGAACGCGAAGCAGTCCTCCGACAGCTGGGCCATCTCAGGCCGCTCCCCGGGCTGCGTCGTCGAGCCGGCAATGCCGCACGATGAAATCGGCGATCGCGGCGGCATCGCCGAGATCGAGCACCGGCACCGTGGCGCCCCGGAGCGGTCCGTCGGACGCCACCGCGACGATGTCGGGATCGGCGGTGAACAGCGCCGTCTTGCCGAGCGAGGGGCGGTGGACCTCGAGCTTGTCGTGCGGGTCGGACTTGAAGCCCTCGATCAACACCAGGTCGACCGGGCTCATGCGGGCCAGGAGGCCGGTGATGCGCAGCTCCGGCTCGCCCCGGTTCTCGTGCATCAACGCAAACCGGTTGGCCGAAGAGACCACGACCTCGTGTGCGCCGGCTATTCGGTGAGTGTGGGAGTCCTTGCCCGGGGTGTCGATATCGAACCCCGAATGGGCGTGCTTTATGGTCGAGACCGCGTAGCCGCGCCCGACCAGCTCGCTCAGCACGCGCTTGACCAGCGTGGTCTTGCCGCTGCCGCTCCAGCCAACGATCCCAAGAACCGCCCGGTGGGACATCCCGCTACTTTCCCGCCTTGCTGCTCACGCCGGCATCCTCCCCGAGGACATGGCGCAGCCCGGCGCGCAGATAGTCATAGCCGGTGGCCAGGGTGAGCAGCGCGGCCAGCCACAGCAGCGCCTCACCGATAGCGACCACCGGCACCGCGTCCGGCCCGGCGTCGCCGACGAGCAGTACCGCGATAGCCGTCATTTGGATCGTGGTCTTCCATTTGGCAAGCCGACTGACCGGGACGCCGATCCTGACGGCGGCAAGGAACTCCCGCAATCCCGAGATCAAGAGCTCGCGGCACAGGATCACCAGCGCCGGCAGGACCGCAAACCCCGAGATGTGGCCGAACGCCACCATCATCATCAGTGCGGAGGCGACCAGGAGCTTGTCCGCCAGCGGGTCGAGGAACTGTCCGACGGTCGATTGCTGGCTCAGCCGCCGCGCCAAGTAGCCGTCGAAATAGTCGGTCAGGCCCGCGATGGTGAACACACCGAAGGCGATCCAGTTGCCGAGCGCCCCGCCGAAGAACAACGCGGCCACGAGCACCGGAATGACGGCGATCCTGAACAGGGTCAGGATGTTGGGTAGGTTGCTCGCCATTGTCCTGCCGCACCCGTCCGCGCCGCCGAGCGCGGCGGGGTTCGTGTCATGGCCCACCGTGGAAATGATCGTAAACCCGCCTTGCAACGACCCGACTGATGCCCGCGACGGTTTCCAGATCGGCAAGTCCTGCCTTGGCGACGCCGGCTGCCGATCCGAAATGGTTGAGCAGCGCCCGTTTCCGCCGCGCACCGATACCCTGGATCTCATCGAGCGGGGACGAAGCGATCGCCCTGGCGCGCCGCGCCCGGTGGGATCCGATGGCGAAACGGTGGGCCTCGTCGCGCAGCCGCTGCATGAAATACAGCACCGGGTCGTTGGGCGGCAACATGAACGGCGCCCGGCCAGCCATGTGAAACCGCTCGCGTCCTGCGTCCCGGTCAGGTCCCTTTGCGATGCAGACTAGCGCCAGGTCCTCGATTCCCAGATCGGCCATCACCGCGCCGGCCGCGCCGAGCTGGCCCGGCCCGCCGTCGATCACCACCAGGTCCGGCCAGCCACCGCGCTCACAGCCCGGATCCTCGCGGATCGCACGCGCAAAGCGCCGGTGCAGCACTTCGCGCATCATCGCATAATCGTCCCCCGGAGCGATCTCGCGGGATCGGATGTTGAACTTCCGATAGGCGCTTTTCACGAAACCCTCGGGGCCGGAGACGATCATCGCCCCCAGGGCACTCGATCCCGAGATGTGGCTGTTGTCGAAGACCTCGATCCGGTTGGGCGCGCCGTCGAGCCCGAAGATCTCGGCCGCGCCGTCGAGCAGGCGGCGCTGGGCGGAACTTTCGGCCAGCCGGCGGCCCAGCGACTCTCTGGCGTTGGCAAGCGCCTGGTCCATCAGCGTCCGTCGTGTCCCGCGGACCGGCACCGAGAGCATGACCCGCCGGCCGGCGCGGATCGACAGCGCTTCGCCGAGCAGCGTCGAACCGCTTGGCTCGGCGCTCACCACGATCAGCGGCGGCGGCGGTTTGTCGCTGTAGAACTGGCCCAGGAAGGCGGCCAGGACACGCTCGACCGGCTGATCCTTGGTCTGCGCCGGAAAATAGGTCCGGTTGCCATAGTTCTGGCCAGCGCGGAAGAAAAAGACCTGTATGCAGGTCTGGCCGGCCCGTCGGGCCGCGGCCACCACGTCTGCGGTGCCCAACGAACGCACGTTGACGTCCTGGTGGGCCTGAATCTCGGCCAGCGCGCGGATGCGGTCGCGATAGACCGCCGCGGTCTCGAACTCGAGCGCCCGGCTTGCCGCCTCCATCCGCCCGGACAGGAACTGCCGCAGGTTATGGCTGCGTCCGTCAAGGAACGCGCGCGCCTGTTCGACGATGTCGGTGTAAGCATTTGCATCGATCCGGCCGACGCAGGGCGCAGAACAACGCTTGATCTGGTACTGCAAGCACGGTCGGGTGCGCCCGGTGAACACCGAGTCCGAGCACGAGCGCAGCGGAAAGACCTTCTGCAACGCCGACAGCGTCCGGTTGACTGCCCCGGCCGAGGCGAAGGGGCCGAAATACGCGCCCTTGCGGCTGCGCGCGCCGCGGTGCTTGAGGAGCTGCGGCCATTCATGATCAGCGGTCAGCAGGATGTGCGGGAAGGACTTGTCGTCCCGCATGAGGATGTTGTAGCGTGGTTTCTGCTGCTTGATCATGTTGCTTTCCAGCAGCAGCGCCTCGACCTCCGTATGGGTGGTGATGACTTCGAGCGATTGGGTCTGGGCGATCAT
>CAYFYS010000298.1:0-3738 GCA_964347365.1 uncultured Rhodospirillaceae bacterium
GTTTTCCGGCGGCCAGCGCCAGCGCATCGCGATCGCGCGCGCGCTCGCGCTCAAGCCGCGCTTCGTCGTACTCGACGAGCCGACCTCGGCGCTGGACATGTCGGTCCAGGCGCAGATCGTCGATCTGTTGCGCGCGCTCCAGGAGCGCCACAGACTCGCCTACCTGTTCATCAGCCACGACCTGAAGGTCGTGCGCGCGCTGGCCGATGAGGTCATCGTCATGCGTGCCGGCCGGGTGGTCGAGCAGGGTCCCGCCGCGCGCATCTTCGAGGCCCCGGCGGCACCCTACACCCGCGCCCTGATCGCGGCAGCCTTCGACATCGAGGCGATCGACGCCGAGGCGGTCGCCACCTAGCTCGGGCGCGCATCGCGGAGCGCACGCCAGATCCGCTCCGGCGTAGCCGGCATCGGGACATGGGCCACACCCAGCGGGGCCAGCGCATCGACGAGCGCGTTCATCATCGCCGGCAGGGCGCCGACCGCGCCGGCCTCGCCCGCCCCCTTGGCGCCGATCGGGTTGGTCGGGGTGGGCACGGAATTGAACGCCGAGACGATGCCCACCAGGTCGTCGGCGCGCGGCATGCAGTAGTCCATGAACGAGCCGGCGAGGAGCTGGCCCGTGCGGCGATCATAGGCGAAATCCTCCATCAACGCCTGACCGATGCCCTGGGCGACCCCGCCGTGGATCTGCCCTTCGAGCAGCAGCGGGTTGACGACGGTGCCGAAATCCTCCGCGACCGCATAGGAGATGATCGCGACCGCGCCGGTTTCGGGGTCGATCTCGATTTCGGCGACGTGGCAGCCGTTGGGGAAGTTCAACGCGCCGGGCACGAACATGGCCGTCTCGTCGAGCCCCGGCTCGATCGCCCCGCCGAGGAGGCGCGGCTGGTATGCGGCCCGCGCCACTTCGAGGAGATCGAGCCCGCGATCGGTGCCCGCGACCGTGAAACGCCCCTCGGCGAAGTCGAGGTCCGCCTCGGCGGTCTCCAGAAGGCGGGCCGCGATCAGGCGCGCCTTGTCGATGATCTTGCCCGCGGCGAGCCAGACCGCCGAGCCGCCGAGCGCTGCGGAGCGCGAGGCGAACGAGCCGCGGCCGAAGCCCACCATGTCGGTGTCGCCGGCAAGGAAACGCACTTTGTCCGGGGCGAGCCCCAGCCGGTCGCAGACGATCTGGGTGAAGGTCGTCGCATGACCCTGGCCGTGATGGACCGAGCCCACGGTCACGGTCGCGCTGCCGGTCGGATCGAAGCGGATCTGGGCGGCTTCGAGCTCGAGCCCGGAGGCACGGTGGACGGTGTTCGACATGCCGATGCCGCGCAGCCGCCCGCGCGCGCGCGCGGCGGCGCGGCGGTCCTCGAAGCCGGGATAAAGGGCCAGTTGCAGCGCGTCTTCGAGGTTCCTTGCGAAGTCGCCGCAATCGTAGGTGAAGGTCAACGCGGTCTTGTAGGGCATGGAAGCGGCCGGGATGGTGTTCCGCCTGCGGATCTCCGCGGCGTCCATGCCGAGCCGGCGCGCCGCCTCGTCGATGAGCTGCTCCAGGACGGTGGCCGCCTCCGGCCGGCCAGCGCCGCGATAGGGCGCGGTGCAGTGGGTGTTGGTGAACATCCCCGTGACCCGGACATGGATCGCCGGGGTGGTATAGGTGCCCGCCAGGGAGCCCAAATTGACGACCGGCGGCAACGGCCCGCGCAGCGAGAGATAAGCGCCGAGATTGGCGTAGGTCTCGCAGCGCAGGCCGAGAAACCTGCCCTCTTCATCCAGCGCGAGCGCGGCCTCGGAGATGTTGTCGCGCGCCGCATCATCGCTCAGCATGCACTCGGTGCGCTCGGCGATCCATTTCACCGGCCGGCCGCAGCGCCTGGAAGCCCACAGCACCAGCGCGTTTTCCGGATAGACGTTGCTGTAAAGCCCGAAGCTGCCGCCGATGTCGGGCGCGATCACCCGGAAGCGCGTCTCGGGCAGCCCGAAGACGGTGGCCGCAAGCACGCGGCGCAGCAGATGCGCCTGCTGGACGCCGGTGTAGAGCGTATAGCGGTCCTCGGCCGCGTCGTAATCGCCGATGCAGCCGCGCGGTCCCATCGGGGCGGCGGTCACCCGGCTGATCACGAAACGGCGCGTCACCACGCAGGCGGCCTGCGCAAGCGCCGCATCGACCGCCGCGCGGTCGCCGTCCTCGTGGTGGAAGCACGCATTGCCTGGACAGCCGTCCCACAGGACCGGCGCATCCGGCCCGGCGGCCGCTTCCGCATCGGTGACCGCCGGCAGCACCTCGTAGTCCACCGCCACATGTTCGGCCGCATCGCGCGCACCCGAAGCGGTCTCGGCGACCACCAACGCGACGTAATCGCCGACCAGCCGCACCTTGTCGCGCACCAGGATCGGGCGCGGCGGGCGGTACATGTCCGAGCCGTCGCGGCGCGACCGGGACTGATCGCACGGCAGGGTGCCGAGTCCGTCGGCTGCGCAATCCGCCCCGGTCAGGACGCACAGCACCCCGGGCAGCGCGCGTGAAGCAGCGGTGTCGAGCGCACGGATCCGGGCGTGCGCATGCGGCGAGCGCACGATCGCGACATGCGCCTGGCGGGGCAGGTCGATGTCGTCGATATACCGGCCGAGCCCTTTCAGGAGCCGCGGGTCCTCGCTGCGCGAGACCGCCTGACCGACCGCGAACGCGCCCATGGTTTCGCCCTTTCCGTCCCGGCGTCTAAAGCGCGATGTCGACCGCCACGGGAACGTGGTCGGAAGGCTTCGGCCAGCCGCGCGCCTCGCGCAGGACACAGGCGCCGACAAGTTGCGGCGCCAGCGCCGGGGTGGCCCAGATATGGTCCAGCCGCCGTCCCCGGTCGCTGCCCGGCCAAGTGCGGTTGCGGTAGCTCCACCAGGTGTAGAGCCGCTGCTCGGGCGGGATGAACCGGCGCACCGCATCGGTCCATCCCCAGCTTTCGCGCACCCGGCGGAGGCCCTCGACCTCCACCGGGGTGTGGCTGACCACGTCCAGGAGCTGTTTGTGGGACCAGACATCGGTCTCCAGGGGCGCGATGTTGAAGTCGCCCGCCCACAGGCGGCGCCCCGGCTCGTTGTCCGCGCACCAGCGCGCGAGGTCGGCCAGGAAGGCGAGCTTGTGGGCGAACTTCTCGTTGCGCTCCGGATCGGGCACGTCACCGCCCGAGGGGACGTAGAGCGAATGGATTTCGATGCCGCCGTCCAGGCGCGCGACCGCATGCCGGCCGTCGTCGCGGCCGCACCAGGCGACCGGAGCGCCGGGTGCGAGCGGGACGCGGGCGATGATCGCGGTGCCGTTATAGGCCTTGAAACCCTCCACCACCTGGTGAGGGTAGCCCATCGCGGCGATGGCCGCGGCGGGGAAGTGCGCGGTTTCGACCTTGATCTCCTGCAGGCAGACCACATCGGCATTGAGCGCGCGCAGGACGCGTTCGAGGAGGTCCAGGCGAAGCCGGACCGAGTTGATGTTCCAGGTCGCGATCCGCACCGGTCAGCCCCCGTTGATGCGCCGTGCCGCGCGGCGCCGCGCCGCGCGTCCGAAGGCCCTGAACAGCGCGCTGGAAAGCCGGTGCTCGGCCCAGCGGTGCTCGGCGTGCCACTGCACCCCGACCGTGAACGTTCCGCAATCGGGCCGGCTGACCCCCTCGATGAGGCCGTCGGGCGCCGCGGCCTCGCCAACCAGCCCGGGCGCCCGCCGGTGGATACCCTGGGCGGGGGCCGCGTTGACCCTGCTCC
>CAYFYS010000299.1:0-3706 GCA_964347365.1 uncultured Rhodospirillaceae bacterium
GCGGGCGTGGCGGAGATCGTAAGCCCCTCAGCCTCCGCCTGGTAGAGTGCCACCGTGGAGGCGCCGCCGGAATTACCGAGCAGCGCGACCCTGTCATAGCCCTGATCGCGCAGATAGCGCACACCCGCCCCGAGGTCCTGGATGACGCGCTCGAAGACCAGCGTGGAGTCGTTGCCGACATAGCGAGTGTTGAGCCCGAACAGGCTGACGCCTGCGGCCGGCAGGTGGGGCATCAGGTAGTGCCCCATGAAGTTGCTGGTCGGGTGGATGACGATCGCAGCCGCCCGGCGATCCGCCGCCCGGGCCAGCGCGCCGTAAATTCTCGGCCATTTCATCATCAGCCCGGACTGGCTCTCCATCAGCCCGCCAGGCTTGACGTCGAGGACGACGAGCTCCGGTGCGCCCATCGCGCACAGCGTATTCGGCGGCGATGCGGCCCTGGCGCCGGTTCCAGTCGGCCAGGCCCGCGTGCGCCCGGCCTGCCTTGTCGGCCAGCTCCGCCGTGTCGGCGATCCGGCAGGTCAGCTCGAGACGGATGTCGTTGGGATCGAAGAAATAGATCGATTTGACGAAACCGTGGTCGGTGATGCCCAGCACGTCGACCCCCTCGGCCTCGAGCCGCGCCTTGGCTGCGACCAGCGCGTCCTCGTCGGCGACTTCGAGCGCCAAGTGGTTTACCCAGCGCGGGGTTGCGGGATCGCGCGCCGTCCCCTCGCCGTCGCCGAGGTCGAAGAAGGCCACATAAGAGCCGTCCCCCATTTCGAAGAAGATGTGCAGATAGGGCGAATACTCGCCGGTGCTCGGCACATGATCCTCGCTGATCACATGGGCAAGCGGCAGCCCCAGCACGTCCTCGTAGAAGTGCCGCGTCTGCTCCGCGTCCCGGCAGCGATAGGCCCAGTGGTGCAGGCCCTTGATGCTCGGCATCGTCGTCATTCCGGACGTCTCCTGGTTGCGAAAACCTGCTTCGGCGCTCCCCGGCGGTCGGTCCGCGGTGCCACCGTCGGGCAACTCAGCCGCTCACCGGGAAATACCTGGCGAGCCAGTCGTCAACGATACGCCTGATACGCACATTGCCCTCGGCCAGCATGAAGTGATCGGTATCAGCCGTCAGGTGGAGATCGGTCGGCTGTCCGGCGCGTTTGAACAGCGCGATCGACTGCTCGGTGGGCGTGACCGAGTCCTCGGAGCTGTGCAACAGCAGCAGCGGCCGCGGGGCGATGGCGCCGACCACGTCCTCGGCGCGGAAATCGAACATCGACTGCGCCGTCTCAGCGGGGAACTCCTCAACCGAACCGGCGGCCAGGTTGGCCCGCAGATGCGGCGGGATGGGCACGATGTCATAGCGTGGCACCATCAGCGATTCGCCGGTCCGCTCGCGATGGCGGCGGCCCTCCTGGAGCATCGCGGTGAACTTCTCCCAGGCCTCCGGGCTCGGATGCTGGCCACGGAACTTGCGCGCGCCATCGCCCCAGCCACCCGAGGAGATGACCGCAGCGATCCTGTCGTGAACGCCAGCGGTATAAACCGAGACCGCCGCCCCGAAGCTCGAGCCCAGCGCGCCGATGCGCTGGGGGTCGACCTCTGGCCGGGTGGCGAGAAAGGCGTGCGCGGCCTTGGTGTCTTCGACCTGTTCGAGGCAGATGATACGGCCGAACGCGCCCTGGCTCTCGCCGCAGCCGCGCATGTCGAAACGCATGCACACATAACCCAGACGGGTCAGCATCCGGCACGGGCTGATGCAGTTGTTGGACGCCTTGCTGGAGCCGAACCCGTGCAGGACCAGGAAGGCCGGCCGGCGCTCGCCCGCAGCGAGCCCATCGGGCAGATGCACGATGCCCGACAGCCGCAGACCGTCGGAGACGAATGTGACGTTCTCTTCTCTGGGCAGGACCGCTCTCCGACCTGATGTCTTGCGCAAGGACAGCTTAGCCCCGTCGCGGGGCTGTGTCAGTGGGCGCGGGGATTCTTCATCAGGGATTCGCGATCGCCCGAGACGACGTCGATGCGCACCACCCCGGCATCGCGCAGCAGCTTCAACGCCACCGTCGCCCCGGCCGGGCCGGTCCGCCAGATCCGGCGATACATCTGGGCGATCGAGGTCACCTCGTCATCGTTGACCGCAAGCACGACATCGCCGGGCGCGATACCGGCCGCCGCCGCCGGCCCGCGCCGGGAGATCGAGCCGATCAACACCCGGCCGAGCGCCTGGACGCTGTAGATCCCAAGCCACGGCCGCGCCGGACCGGGCCTGCGCCCGTGGGTCAGAAGATCTCCGACAATATCCTTGTAAAGATTGATGGGGATGAACATGTTGCCCGCCGACGGTCCGTCGCGCGGCGCGGCGTCCTGAACGAAAAGCGAGCCCAGACCGACCAGTCGGCCGGAAGCGTCGATCAGCCCGGCGCCGCTCCAGTGCGCGTGCGGCGGGGCGGTGAAGATCGCCTCGTCAAGCAGATACTCCCAATAGCCGGCGAACTCCCGCACCGAGACCACCTCGGCCCTGATCGCCTGACCCACGCCGCCGCGGGCAGCCGCGACCAGCCAGGCCTTCTCCCGCACGGTCGCGGAATCGCCCAGCGCGATCGGTGAGGCGCCAAGCGTGGAAGCGGCGCGCAACAGGCCGAAGCCGGACTCGTAGTCGTAGGCGACCACCTGCGCCGGTGTCGTCTCGGAATTCTCCGCGCCGAGCAGGACATGCTCGGCCTCGTTGATCAGATAGCCGATGGTCAGATACAGACCGTCCGAACCGACCAGGATCGCGCTACCCTCGCGCTCGGTGCCCAGATAGGAGGCGCTGAAGGCATCGTCCGGGGCGACGGCACGGAGCTGGACCACCGCGCGCAGCACCACCGCAAGGTCGAAGCCGCACTCTGCCGGCTCGACCCGGCGCGCATTGGCGAAATTGGGATCAACCAGATAGGACAGCGCCGGCGGCTTGTGCCCATTCGCGCGCTCTATACCGCTCATCGCCCGTCGGACCGTGGCTGTTGGCTCCCCGGAAGTCGCAGGCCGAAACTACCATCCCGGGCGGTACGGCAAAACCCGAATGGCCGCCGCCGGAGCGATTTCGGCGCCGGCGGGGCGCTCGGCACGCCTTGTCGCGCGGGCCGATCAGCCGATCCGGGCAAGTCGCAGGATGTTGGTCGCCCCCGGCGTGCCGAAGGGGACCCCTGCGGTGATCACCACGCGCTCGCCGGTGTGTGCGAACCCCTCGCGCTCGGCAATGTGGCAGGCCTTGTCCACCATGTCGGGAAAGCTGCGCACATCCTCGGCGACGACGCAGTGGATCCCCCAGGCGAGCGTCAGTCGCCGGGCCGTTGGTTCGTATTCGGTCAGCGACAGGATCGGCACCGTCGGCCGTTCGCGCGAGGCGCGGAGCGCGGTCGAGCCCGAGGTGGTGTAGGTGACGATGGCGGCGGCCTTGACCGTGCTGGCGACCTGTGCAGCGGCGACGCTGATCGCATCGGCGGCCGTTTCCTCGGGGCCCGGGTGCACTGCATCCATGATCGCACGGTAGCCGTCGTCGCGCTCGACCCGCTCGATGATCCGGTTCATGATCGCGACCGTCTCGCGCGGGTAGGCGCCCGAGGCGGTCTCGGCGGACAGCATCACGGAATCGGCGCCGTCATAGACGGCGGTGGCGACATCGGAGGCTTCGGCCCGGGTCGGCGCGGGCGCGCTGACCATCGATTCCAGCATCTGG
>CAYFYS010000300.1:0-3702 GCA_964347365.1 uncultured Rhodospirillaceae bacterium
CGGCGCGCGGGACCGGGTCAGCGCCGCCAGGGTGAAATCGAGGGGCGGGCGGTAGTGGGCGGCCAGCAATCCGAACCGGATCACCTCGCCCGGGGCGTGGTCGAGGAGGTCGCGAACGGTAAAATAATTGCCCAGCGACTTCGACATCTTCTCGCCGTCCACCGTCACGTGGCCGTTGTGCATCCAGTAGCGCACGAAGGACCTGCCGCCGTGGGCGCAGGTCGATTGGGCGATCTCGTTCTCGGGGTGGGGAAAGATCAGGTCCTGGCCGCCGCCGTGGATGTCGAAGGTCTCGCCCAGATGCTTGCCGGACATGGCCGAACACTCCAGGTGCCAGCCGGGCCTGCCGCGCCCCCAGGGGCTGTCCCAGCCGAGCTCGTCGGGATCGGCGGGCTTCCACAGGACGAAGTCGACCGCGTCCTTCTTGTAGGGCGCGACTTCGACCCGGGCGCCGGCGATCAGCGCATCCCGGCCGTGGCGGGACAGCGCGCCGTACCCCGCCATCGTCGCGACCGAGAACAGCACGTGGCCGTCGGCGGCATAGGCATGGCCCGAGGCGAGGAGCGCTGTGATCATCGCGATCATCTCGGCGATGTGATCGGTGGCCCTCGGTTCGATGTCGGGAGGCAGAGCACCGAGTGCGGCCATGTCCCGGCGGAAGGCCGCCGCGAAACGCGTCGTGATCGCCTCGGCCGGCGCGCCGGTCGCGCGCGCGGCGGCGATGATCTTGTCGTCGATGTCGGTGATGTTGCGGACATAGGTGACATGCGCCGGCCCGTAGAGGTGGCGCAGCAGGCGGTAGAGCACATCGAAGACGACGACCGGGCGGGCGTTGCCGATATGGGCAAAATCGTAGACCGTCGGTCCGCAGACATAGACCCGGACGTTCGCCGGATCGAGCGGCACGAAGATCTGCCGGGCGCGGCCGAGCGTATTGTAGAGACTCAAGGCCATGCTCAGGCCCTGCCCTTGAAGGCGTTGACGATCGGGTAGCGCCGGTCGCGGCCGAAGGACCGTCGGGTGATCTTCACCCCAGGCGGAGCCTGGCGGCGCTTGTACTCCGCGCCCAGCAGCATGCGCCAGACCCGGAGCACCAGCGGACGGTCGAAGCCGGTGCGCTCCATCGTCGCATCGACGCCCATGTCGCACTCGATCAGGCAGTCGAGGATGGCGTCCAGGACGTCGTAGGGCGGCAGGGTGTCCTCGTCGCGCTGACCGGGCCTGAGCTCGGCCGAGGGCGGCTTGGCGATCACCGTCTCGGGGATGACCGCGCCCGCCGGGCCGAGCCCGCCCTTGGGAAGATGCGCGTTGCGCCAGCGGCAAAGCGCGAAGACCGTCGTCTTGTAGACGTCCTTGAGCACCGAGTAGCCGCCGCACATGTCGCCGTAGAGCGTGGCGTAGCCGACCGACATCTCGGACTTGTTGCCCGTGGAGACCACCATCGCGCCGGTCTTGTTGGACAGCGCCATCAGCGCCAGCCCGCGCGCGCGCGCCTGGATGTTCTCTTCCGTGGCATCGGGCGGCAGGTTGCCGAAGAACGGCCGCAGCATGGTCTCGAAGGCCTGCATCGCCGGGCCGATCGAAAGCGTATCGAGCCGCACGCCGAGCGCGTTCGCGGCCGCAGCGGCGTCCTGGAGGCTTTCGGTCGAGGTGTAGGGCGAGGGCATCATCACGCAGCGCACCCGGTCGGGGCCCAGCGCAGCGGCGGCGACCGCAGCCGTCAGCGCGGAATCCACGCCGCCGGAAAGCCCGATGATCACGCCGGGAAAGCCGTTCTTGGCGACGTAGTCCCGCAAGCCCAGCGTCATCGCCTCATAGACCGCAGCGAGCCCCGCATCGGGGGCGTGGAGCTCGGCGGTCTCGCACCGCCAGGCACCGTTCTCGCGGGCCCAGCGCGTGGGCAGCAGCGCTTCGCGCCAGCTCGGCGCCTGCGCGCGGAGCGCGGCATCATCGCCCAGCACGAACGAGGCGCCGTCAAAGACCAGCTCGTCCTGCCCGCCGATTAGGTTGACGTAGATCATCGGCAGGCGCGATTCGACCACCCGCGCGACCGCGAGGTTGAGCCGCTGGTCGGTCTTGTCCACCTCGTAGGGCGAGCCGTTGATCACCACCAGAATCTCCGCGCCCGATTCCTGGAGGCATTCGGTGACCTCGTCGGTCCACATGTCCTCGCACACCATCACGCCCAGTCGGACGCCGCGGAAGTTGATCGGCCCCGGCAGCGGGCCGGCGGCAAAGACGCGCTTTTCGTCGAACACGCCGTAGTTGGGCAGGTCGTGCTTGCGCCTTATGCCGGCGATCTCGCCGCCGTCGAGCAGAACCGCGGCGTTGTAGACCGCGCCGTCCTCGACCCACGGGGTTCCGACCAGCAGCGCCGGACCGTCGGTGGCGGTCTCATCGGCGAGCCCCTGGATCTCGCGCCCGACCGTCTCCTGGAAGGACGGGCGGATCACCAGATCCTCGGGCGGATACCCCGAAAGGGCGAGTTCGGCCGTCACCACCAGATCGGCGCCCATCGCGCCGGCTTCGCTGCGCGCGGCGCTCAGCCGCCGGGCGTTGCCCACCACATCGCCCACCGTCGGGTTGATCTGGGCAAGGACGATCGTCAGCCCGTCGGTCATCGTCGAACGGCGTTTTCGGCGTCGCTATTCCGCGGCGGCGGCCCGGCGGACGGCGCCGTCGGCCCGGTCGCGCTCGCCCTTCAACGCCTCGGCGACCAAAAAGGCGAGCTCGAGCGACTGGCTGGCGTTGAGCCGCGGGTCGCAATGGGTGTGATAGCGATCGCCGAGATCGGCCTCGGTAACGGCCTGGGTGCCGCCGATGCATTCGGTGACGTTCTGTCCGGTGAGCTCGACATGGATGCCGCCGGCATGCGTCCCCTCGGCGCGGTGGATGGCGAAGAAGTCGCGCACCTCCGACAGCACGGACTCGAAAAGGCGGGTCTTGAACCCGGTCCGCGCCTTGACGGTGTTGCCGTGCATCGGATCGCACGCCCAGACCAGGCGGCTTCCCTCCCGCGCGACCGCGCGGACCAGCGCGGGAAGCCGCTCGGCGACGCGGTCTGCACCCATCCGCGCATAGACCGTCAGCCGGCCCGGCTGGTTCGCCGGGTTCAGCCGATCGATCAGCCGCAGCAGGTCGTCGGCCTCGATCGTCGGGCCGGCCTTGAGGCCCAGCGGGTTGGCCACCCCGCGCAGGAACTCGACATGGGCCTCGTCGATCCGGCGCGTCCGGTCGCCGATCCACAACAGATGCGCCGAGGTGTCGTACCAGTCGCCGGTCGTGGAATCGATCCGGGTCATCGCCTCCTCGTAGCCGAGCAGCAGCGCCTCGTGCGAGGTGTAGAAGTCGGTCTCGCGGATCTGCGCCACCGTATCGGAGGTCAACCCGCAGGCGGCCATGAAACGCAGCGCCTCGTCCAGCCGGTCGGCGAGGTCGGCGTAGCGGTCGGCCATCCCGTTGGCCACGAAATCGAGGTTCCAGCGGTGGATCTCGTGCAGGTCGGCATAACCGCCCTGGGCGAAGGCGCGCAGCAGGTTGAGCGTGGCCGCGGACTGGTTGTATGCCCGGATCATGCGCTCGGGGTCGGGCGTGCGGGCGGCGGCGGTAAACGGCATGTCGTTGATCATGTCGCCGCGGTAGCTCGGCAGCTCCGCCCCGTCGACGGTCTCGGTATCGGCCGAGCGCGGCTTGGCGCACTGG
>CAYFYS010000301.1:0-3687 GCA_964347365.1 uncultured Rhodospirillaceae bacterium
GGCGGTACGGCCCCGCCCGTCGAGCAGAAGTGACCGGTTGGCGAACTTGCCGCTGTCGAGACCGACGGTCATCGAGCCGACCAGGATCCATTTGCCCAGCGTGCGCGCCAGATCCGAAAATGCCGCGCGCACCGGATGCTCCGCCTCGCCCGGCGAGTGCGCGCGCAGCGCCGCTGGATCGGTCTCGATCAGCCCGACCACCTCGGGGAGCGCGATCAGATCCGCGCCGGCCGCATCGGCCCGGTCGGCCGCCGCGGCGGCGGCGGCGATGTTCGCCTCCATGTCGTTGCCGGAACTGGTCTGTACGCAGGCGAGCGTGAGCCGCCCGGACACTATGCCGTCCCGTGTCCCGTGCCCAGCACGCCATCGAGCCTGCCCGCACGCTCCAGGGCGGCCAGGTCGTCGGAGCCGCCGACATGGGCACCGTCAACGAAGATCTGCGGCACGGTGCGCTGGCCACCGGCGCGACGCATCATCTCCTGGCGCCGATTGGGATCGGCATCGACGTCGATTTCCTCGAACGCGACGCCCTTGGCTTCGAGCAGCGCCTTCGCCCGATGGCAGAACGGACACCACAGGCTCGAATAGATCTCGACCTTGCTCACCCTTGCAACCCCGATCGATCCCGCGCGGCCACTATAGCCCCGTCACGCGGCCATTTCACGCCCCGCATCGATCGCCCCCTGGTTGGCGACCCTGGTCAGGGTCAGCACATCGACGGCTTGTGCGCCGCCGGCCCGCAACGGCCGTGCGCAGGCTTCGACGGTCGCGCCGGTGGTCAGCACGTCGTCGATCAGCACCACCCGGCGCCCGGACACCGCCGCCCTGCCGGCCGCGCTCAGCGCGAACGCGCCGCCGACGTTGCGTCTGCGCTCATTGGCGCCGAGCCGTCCCTGCGAGCGGGTCCGTCGGGTCCGCACCAGACCGTCGGCCGACCAGTCCAGCCGCGCGATCCGTGCCAGCCGCGCGGTCATCAGCGCCGACTGGTTGTAGCGCCGCGCGCGCAGCCTGGCCGGATGCAGCGGCACCGGCATCAGCAGCGGATCGCCATCGAGCATGCCGTCCGCCGCGCGGTGCAGCCAGGCGGCGAAGACCGGCGCGGCATCGGTCCGGTCGGCGTGCTTGAAGGCGAGCACCAGCCCACGCGAGGCCGCATCGTAGCGCAGCACCGCGCGCGCGCGGTCGTAGCGCGGCGGCCGGCGCAGGCATTGGCCGCACAAAGTCTCCTCCGGGACCGCGTAGACGAACGGGATGCCGCATGTAAGACAGCGCGGCGCGGCCAGGAACGTCAGCCCCTTCCAGCAGGGTCCGCACAGGGTTCCGATCTCGGTCACCGGCAGGCCGCAGGAAAGGCAGCGCGGCGGCAGCACCATGTCGAGCGCGGCCTTGCCCAGCCTCAGAACGGCCCTGTCGAGCGCGGCACCCATCAGGTCGCGAAGCGGCGGAATCGGGCGGTGCCGTCGGCCTCGATCTGGCGCACCAGGGCGAGCTCCCATTCGAGATAGGCCTTCATCGCCTGGGTCGGATCGCCATCGCGCTCGTAGGGGCGCAACCAGACGTCATCGGGCGCCGCCGCCATGCGTCCCGCACCCTCCTCGGTGTCCAGCCCGGCGGCGATCCACGCCGCGGTGCCCCCTTCGAGCCAGGCGGTGTCCGCGCTCTCGCCGGCGGCCAAGCGCGCCACGACGCCGTCGGCCGAAGTCAACACCACCGGACGGCCCGCGGGAAGATGCGTTCGTGCCTCTTCCAGACGCGCGCGCAGCGCGAACCACGCGCCGGGGATGTGTGCGCGGCGATAGGCCTGGCTGCCTTCGAGATCGATCACCTCCACACTGTCGGAGGCGCGCATGCCGGCAAGTGCGCGCACCGAGACGGATCTCGCCCGCGCCGCGTCGAGGCCGAGGATTTTCGGCTGGTACGCGCCGGTCTCCAGATCGGCGGCATTCGAATCCAGGCGATGGACCGCAACCTCCGGCCAGCCCATCTGGAGCAGCCAGGATGCGGTCATCGTTGCGCGCACGCCGGTGTCGTCGATCAGGACGACTCGGGAATTCAGCGTGCCGATCACGGTATCGGTCGCCTGGACGAGCTGACCGCCGGGGATCGGCACCGAGCCTGCGAGGTGTCCGGTCTCGTACTCGCCCGGCGCGCGCACGTCGAGCAGGTAAAGCGAGCGCCGTCCGGCCTCGGCGCGCCATCGCTCCAACCGCTCCCGGTCGACGGTCTCGATGCCGGCGCGGCGGGCGACGGACTCCGCACAGGCCTGCGCGCGCGCCAGACCGCGTTCGCTGACCGCTGGCGGCGGGCGCGCGTTGCCGTGCTCGAGCGCGTAGCCGGCCAGGATCCAGCCCATGGTGCCGTTCCTCAGCGCCATGACCGTGTTGGGGATGCCGGCATCGATCAGCGACTGGGCGCCGATGATGCTGCGGGTGCGTCCGGCGCAGTTGACCACCACCGTGGTCGCGGGCGAGGGTGCGATGTCGTGGACCCGATAGGCGAGTTCCGCGCCCGGGCAGTCGATCCCCGCGGGGATGTTCATCCGACGGAACTCGTCCATCGGCCGGCTGTCGAGTACCACGAGGTCATCGCCCGCATCGAGCCGGGCCTTGAGCTCCTCGGCGGTGATGTTGGGCGTCCGGCAGGTCTCTTCGACGTATTCGCCGAACGCCTTGCTGGGAACGTAGACGCCGCTGAACAGCACATGGCCCGCGCAGCGCCAGCCCGCGATCCCACCGTCCAGTACGGCAATGTCGGTATAGCCCAGCCGCGCCAGCCGCGCCGCCCCGCGCTCGGCCAGCCCGTCGGCCTCGTCGCACAGGACGATCCGCGCAGATCGGCGAGGCACCAGCGCATCGATCCTGAGCTCGAGCCGGCTCAGCGGTACCGAACGGGCGAACAGCAGATGGTTCTCGGAATAGCGCCCCTCCTCACGCAGATCGAGCAGCGCAAGCTCGTTGCCGTCGACCAGCATCTCGCGCAGTACCTGCGCCGTGACCGTTCTTGCCATGCCGTGGTCCTCCGAGGTCGCGCGAGTCTAGGCAGGCCACGGACTGCCGACAAGCAGAGCGGCACTTTGTGTCGACCGTTCGGAATGCGATAACGCGCCCATGGTCGAGCCCGTGGACGTCTTCGATCGGCTGGCGGTCAGGCGCCGCCGCGACCGCGCGGGCGCGACGACCGAACCGGCGGTTTTCCTGGCCGACGAAATCGCGGAGCGGCTGTGCGAGCGGCTGGACGATCTGCGCCGGACATTTGCGAACGTGCTGGTGATCGGTGCGCTCGGCGGCCGGTTGGGCGTGTTGGCCGCCAGGCGCCCGGGCGTGCGCCTGCTCGCTACCGCGGACCTGTCCGAGGTGCTGGTCCGGCGCGCCACACGACCCGCGGTGGTCGCCGACGAGGAGGCGCTGCCGTTCGCCGCCGCTTCCCTCGATCTGGTCCTGGGCGGCTTCAGCCTCCATGCCGTCAACGATCTGCCGGGCGCGCTGGTTCAGATCCGTGGCGCGCTCAAGCCCGGCGGTCTGTTCCTCGCCGCGATGGCCGGCGGCGAGACGCTCCACGAGCTGCGCCAGGTGTTGAT
Source organism: uncultured Rhodospirillaceae bacterium (assembly GCA_964347365.1). Lineage (GTDB taxonomy): Bacteria > Pseudomonadota > Alphaproteobacteria > MPNO01 > MPNO01 > CAYFYS01. The sequence goes on from CAYFYS010000301.1 coordinate 3,578, forward strand.
CGAGGCCGAGATCGAACACGAGGGCGGGGCGAGCCCACGCGTGGCCCCGTTCGCCGACGTGCCCGACGCCGGCGCCCTGCTGCAACGCGCGGGGTTCGCGCTTCCGGTTG
>CAYFYS010000302.1:0-3674 GCA_964347365.1 uncultured Rhodospirillaceae bacterium
ACGGGTTCGAGGACTTCCATCCCAAGGCGCTCTCGGGCGGCATGCAGCAGCGGGTCGGGATCGCCCGGGCGCTCGCGGTCGAACCGCGGCTGCTGCTGTGTGACGAGCCGTTCGCATCGGTCGATGCGATGACGCGCCAGACCATGCAGACCGATCTCCTCGACATCGTCACGCAACACAAGGCGACCGTGCTTCTCGTGACCCACGCCATCGAGGAGGCGTTGGTCCTCGGGGACCGGGTGATCGGGTTTTCGTCGCGTCCGGCGCGCGTGATCGAAGAGATCGAGGTTGCGATCCCCAAGCCGCGCGCGCATTCGGTCAGAATGTCGTTTGCCTTCCAGGACCAGAGGACGATGCTTTGGGAACTCCTCCAGGCGACCGCCTAGAGACCGCCGCTTCCAGTCCCCGAACCTGGGAATCGGACCGGTTGCGTGCGCTTGCGGCGCGTCCGGGAACGCTCTCGCTGCTCATCCTCGTGGCCATCCTCGCCGGTTGGGAGGTCGGCGGGAGGACCGGCGTGCTCGACACGTTCTTCTTCAGCACGCCCGGCGCGATCGCGGTCAAGGCCTGGGCGATGCTTATCGACGGCGCCCTTGTGTTCCATACACTGCGGACGGGCTACGCCTATGTCGCCGGGGTCGTGGCGGCGATCGCGTTCGGGGCGACCGCGGGGCTCGCCATGGGCTGGTGGCGGCGCTTCGGCGATGTGGTCGATCCCTATGTCGTCTTCTTCTCGGCGATGCCGCGTATCGCCCTTTTCCCGGTCATCATCCTGATTTTCGGCATCGGCGATCTGTCGCGGACGATCATCGTCTTCCTCGGCGTGGTCTTCCCCGTCCTGTTCAACGCCTATGTCGGCGCAAAGCAGACGCCCCGGCTGCTGATCGACGTGGGCCGCGTTTTCGGCTACTCGCACAACCGGCTGTTTACCGCCGTGGTTCTGCCGGCGGCGCTGCCCTATCTGATCGCGGGATTCCGCATCGGGGTCACGCTCGGCATCATCATGATCGTGGTAGCGGAGTTCCTCGCCGCCTCGGCCGGTCTCGGGCAGCAGATCGCGGTTACCGCGCAGAACTACCAGATCGCGGAGATGTGGGCCTGGGTGCTCTATACCTCGTTCTACGCCCTGCTGATCGTCCGCGGCATGGACCGTTTCGAGCGCTGGGCGATGCGCTGGGCCTGAGGAAGATCGTCATGAACGAACGGATCGTCTCCATCGACGTGCGTCCGGCGGAGCTGGGGGACAGGAGCCCGCGGCAGGGGGTCCAGGACCTCGGAAGGCCGCGCATCTACGGCCGGATCGCCGAGGAAGGCTGCGGCAAGGACGTCGCCTATCTCGTCCTCCACCCGGCCGTAAACTTCATGCACCACTATCTGATCGCGCCCATGCAAGCGCGCGGGCGGGCGATCCTCGGACTCAATACGCGCTACGTAAACAACGATTCGACCCTGCTGGTTGAACGGGTGATCCAGGATATCGGCGCAGGCGTGAAATACCTGCGCGAGCGGGGCTACAAGCGGATCGTCTATATCGGCAATTCAGGCGGCGGGTCGGTCGGCACGCTCTATCAGGCGCAGGCCGAAAAGCTGACGATTGACACGACGCCGGACGGGCTTGCCATCGATCTCTATCCCGAAGACCTTCCGCCGGTCGATGCGATCGTGCTTGCTTCCTGCCATATTGGCAGGGCCCGGCATTTCGGAATGTCCCTTGATCCCTCGGTGCTCGACGAGCGGGAGCTCACCCGCACCGATCCCGAACTCGACATGTTCAACCCCGTCAATGGCCCACCTTACGACCGTGAATGGCTCAAGCGCTACGCCGAGGCGCAATCGGCACGGCACCGGCGGATCACCGAATGGGCCCTCGGCCGGCTGCGGGAGATCGACGCCATGCCGGACGAGGCCGGGATCGTCGACGAGCCGTTCCTGATCCACCGCACATATGCACGGCCGCAGATCCTCGATCCGACGATCGATCCCAACGACAGGCCCGTTGCGTCCTCGATTTGGGGCGGAGCCAGGGCGACCAACTACGCGGCCACCGTCCTGGGGCGGTTCACGACGCTGCGGTCTTATCTCAGCCAGTGGAGCCTGCTCGGCCGCGCGGCGGACGGCCCGGCGCGTCTGGCCGAAACCTCGGTGCCGGTGATCAACATCCGGTTTTCCGCCGACGAAGGCACCTATCCAAGCCTGTCGCAGGAATATTCGGACGCGGCGGAAGGACGCTGCGAGGATTACACGCTCCTCGGCGCGCGGCACTTCCCCTACAAGCAGGAAAACGGAGCGACGCTGATTTCCGAGCTCGCCGACGTGATCGCCGAATGGGGCGACCGGCGCTGAGCGGCGCCGGAGGCGAACGAAATGCGGAACGTGCCCGGCCGCAGATCGATCGAGACGATCTTGCGGCTCTCGGCAGGGGCGGTCATGGGTTCTTGGCCATGTCCTTGCGGACCTCGGATGCCACCGCCTCCCAGCCATAGGGTGAGAGATCGATCTCCTCGTGCACCCGGCCGCAAGCGGCGCAGTTCCGGCGCTTGGCGTCCGCGTTGAACCAGCGGCAGGCGCGGAGATAGCCCTCCTGCGGAAGCTCCACCGCGGTGTCCCAGACCTCGCGGGCGATCTCCGCGCCGCAGCCTTCGCAGTACCAGGCGACCGCCTCAAGACCGGGGTGTTCGGCCTTGTAGCGGAGTTGGACGCACTCGCCCTCGGGAACGACCCGGTGCGGCGTGCCGGAAGGCACGTAAACGAAATCGCCCGGAACCACCGGGTGATACCGAACCGGACCGTCGGGGAAGACGACCCGGCCCTCGCCCGACATGTTGACCAGCACCGTGTCGTGCTCGCAGATCAGGAAGAAGGGTTGGGGCCGGTCGTTGCGGCTGAGGCAGATCTGCGGGTCCACGCCCGCCGGCAGCATCGGATACTCGTCGTAAGGGCCACGCCTGGCGGCCTCATCGAAAGCAGCGAAGCGCGGCTTGCGCGCCATTCCGGCATCCCCCGCTTCAGGAGTTCGTCGGAGTGACGGCCTGGCCGGAATCGCCGATAGCGCGGAAGTCTGGGCGCCTGGCAGCCGCTGCGGCCGTCTCGCTCAGGCTCTGATGCGCCTGCCGGATGATGTCGGTCATGTTGCGGTAGCGGTCCCAGCCCCACCGCCCGAGCGGGAACGGCGCGTTGACGTTGCCACATTCCGGACAGGTCCGGTTCTTCTGCTCGGCGTTGTAGTTGAGCGCCGCCTGGGCGCTGCCATAGATCGTATGCAGGTGGCCGACGGGACCCGCCTCGTCCTTTTGCATGCCGCGCCGGGGCGGGGTGGAATCGAACGCCTCCCGGTAGACCTCGGCCGAACACTTGGCGCAGGTGAAGGCGATCGCCTCCTTTTGTGGAACGCCCGTCGACTGACGTTGGGTCACCGAGACCAGCGAGAAGCTTTTCGGGCTGTCCGGTTCGCTCAACAGGTTTCCGACACCGTGGCTGCGCGCGCTGGCGCGCACCAGCCCGGCCTTGCCGCGCCCCGTCGTCGCACCCGCGCCGAAGACGATCGCCACTTCGTCGACGGTGTTTTCATGCTCGAAATAACCGTAGTCCCCGCCCGGTTGGCCGTAGAACAGGGCAATCGTGGGTACTATCGCGCCTTCGTCCACATAGGGAAACATGGGGCTCAGCGTGCTGAC
>CAYFYS010000303.1:0-3674 GCA_964347365.1 uncultured Rhodospirillaceae bacterium
CGACCACCATGTAGCCGATCTGGGCGACCGAGGAGTAGGCGAGCATGCGTTTGACGCTGTCCTGGAAGATCGCGATGGTCGAGGCGATGAACATCGCCAGGATCGCCAGCACCATCAGCGGTTCGGACGTCGGCAGGATCTCGAAGGAGAACTCCACGCCGAAGACGGTGAACAGGAACCGGATCAGGACGTAGACGGCGACCTTGGTTGCCGTCGCGGCCAGGAACGCGCTGACCGAGGACGGCGCGTAGGTGTAGGCCTTGGGCAGCCAGAAATGCAGCGGAAACAGCGCCAGCTTGATCGCCGCGCCGATCAGCAGGAACGCAAAGGCCGCGATCACCGTGCGGTTGTAGCCGGTCGCGGGCAGCCGCGCGGCGATGTCGTTCATGTTCAGCGTACCGGGCGCGCCGTAGAGCAGGCCGAGGCCGATGACGATGAACGTCGCCCCGATGGTCCCGAGCACGAGGTATTGATAGGCCGCGGTCAGCGCCCGGCGGTGGGGACCCAGGCTGATCAGGATGTAGGACGACAGCGAGGAGATCTCGAGGAAGACGAAAAGGTTGAACGCATCGCCCGTGATCGCGACCCCGAGAAGCCCGGTCAGGCACAGCAGGAACGCGCAATAGAACAGATAGGCCCGCTCGCGGACCATCTCGATCAGCAGGCTGGCGCGGGTGAACGGCAGCACGACCGCACCGATCCCGCTGACGATCAGGAGCACGAAGGCGTTGAGAGAATCGACCCGGTACTCGATCCCCCAGGGCGCGGCCCAGCCGCCGAGCGCGTAGCTGATCGGCCCGGAGGCCAGCACCTGGTCGAGCAGCAGGCAGGAGACGACGAAGGCCGCCCAGGCCGTGATCAGCGCCACCGAGAAGGCGATGTCGCGGCCGCGGAACAGGATGCACGCCGGTGCGGCGATCAAGGTGATGACGACCTGGAGCGCAGGCAGGTGGGCGGTCATATCACCGGCCCGTCCTGGTCTTCGATCTCGTCCTCTTCGATCGTGCCGTAGGCTTCGCGGATCCGCACCACGAGCGCCAGGCCGAGCGCGGTGGTGGCGATGCCCACCACGATCGCGGTCAGGATCAGCACGTGGGGCAGGGGGTTGGAGTAGACCGCAAGCCCCTCGGCGATGATCGGGGCGGTGCCGCCGCGCACCTTGCCCATCGAGATGTAGAAGACGAACACCGATGCCTGGAAGATCGCCAGCCCGACCAGCTTTTTGATCAGGTGGCCGTGCTCGACGACGATGTAGAGCCCGGCCATCATCAGGAAGACCACGATCCAGTAGTTGTACAGGCCGAGCACGTCCACGGTCTCAGCGGCCCCGTCCGGCGAAGTAGTAGAAGATCGAGATCATCACCGAGGCGACGGTCAGCCCGACGCCGAACTCGATGACCAGGATGCCGACGTGCTGGCCGTGGACCGGGTCGTGGGCGAGCACGTCGTAGTCGAGATAGTTGCCGCCGTTGACCAGGCCGACCACCCCGGTCGCCGCATAGAGCAGCAGGCCCGCGGCGAAGCCTATCCGCAGCGTGTCCGAGGACACCACCGAGCGCAGCACGTCGAGGCCGAAGATCAGGCCGTAGAGCACGAACCCCGCGCCGAAGATCACCCCGGCCTGGAAGCCGCCGCCGGGGCCGTAATCGCCGTGGAACTGGACGTAGAGCGCAAACAGTAGGATGAACGGCAGCAGCAGCTTGGCCACGACGCGCAGGACCAGAAAGTCGCTCACGCCTCGTCCTCCCGGCGTCGTTCCCGCCAGCGGCCGAGCAGCAGGACCACGCCGATGCCGGCGGTGAAGATCACCGTGACCTCGCCCAGGGTGTCGTAGCCGCGATAGCTCGCCAGCACCGCGGTAACGACGTTGGGCACGCCCGTCTCGACCGGACCCTCCTGCAGATAGGTCGGCGCGACGTGCCGCTGGGCCGGCGCCTGCGGATCGCCGTAGCGCGGCATGTCGAGGGTGCCATAGATCAGCACCGCGCCGGTGACCGCGACCACCGCCACCGAGACCCAGGCCTGGTGGACCGGCGTCTTCTCGCGGCGGGTGGTCAGCGCCAGGGTGCCCAGGAACAGCACCGTGGAGATGCCCGCGCCCACCGCGGCTTCGGTGAAGGCGACGTCCACGGCATCCATGACGACGAAGATCGCCGCGGCCAGCAGGCTGTAGATCCCCGCCAGCATCACGACCGCGAACAGGTCGCGGATGCGCGCGATGCCGATCGCCGTCACCGCCATGAAGAACAGGATCACGAAGTTGGTCAGCTCGCCGATCGGTCCTGCTCCTGCGGGCCGGCCCGCCCATCCGGCGGCCCGTCCCTGAGGTCATGGTCCAGGACCGGCGCCTCGCCGCCGACATAGGCGGTGTGGATTACCGAGAACGTCGCCGTCGGGCTCGTGAAGAAGATGAAGATCAGGATCAGCCCCAGCTTCACCGTGATCAGGCCCGGCGCGACCTGGAGCATCAGCCCGATCAGGATCAGCCCGGCGCCACCGGTATCGGTCACCCCGGCGGCGTGGCTGCGGGTGAAGACGTCCGGGAAGCGGACGATCCCGACGCTGCCGATCACGACCAGGGCGCCGCCCGCCGCAAGCAGGATCCAGCTCAGCACGTCCAGAGCGATGTCGGCCATCACCGGCCCTGCCTGTCGCCGGTCTCGCCGCCGATCGGTCCGGCCCCGCCGAGGTCGCCGTATTTGAAGAACTTCAGCACCGCGATGGTGCCGATGAAGTTGATCAGCGCGTAGGCCAGCGCGATGTCGAGAAACTCCGGCCGGCCGAACAAAAAGCCGACGACGGCGATGATCAGGACCGTCTTGGTGCCGAAGGTATTGACCGCAAGGATCCGGTCGTAAAGCGTCGGGCCAATGAGCGCGCGGCTGAGCGCAAGCGCCATCGCCACCACCAGGGCGAGCGTTGCGGCGGTGAACATCAGCCCTCGATCCCGCCGGACATCCTTGTCACCCGCCGGTCCATCGCGCCGGCGGCCAGCCCCTCGGCGCCCTCGCGCGACAGGGCGTGGACCAGGATCGAATCCTCTTCGACCTCGACCGAGACCGTGCCCGGCGTCAGCGTGATCGAATTGGCGAAGATAACCCGGCCGAGATCGCTCGACTGGGTTGCGCGGACCCGCACCATGGTCGGGCTGATCGGCGGTCCGCCCGGCATGATGCGTCGGGCGACGTCCCAGTTCGCCCTGGCGATCTCGCCGACCAGCCAGGGCGTATACCAGACCGCCCGCCAGGTCAAGTGGACCGGGTGGCCTTCGTGGTCGATGACGTCCATCCGGTGGGTGATGACCACCACGATCGCGCACGAGGCCAGCCCGAGCCCGATCAACAGCGGGTCGTAGTGGCCCGACAACACCAGCCAGGTTGCGAACAGCACGCCGCCCAGTGAAACCGCGTGAACCAAGGCCGCCCTGCGAACAGGCTTCGTTTCCGTTCGCCGGTGTCGCCGCGGGATGCACCGGCGCGCCGAACCCTAGTCACCACGGGAGCGGTTTTCCAGACAAAACTTAGCCGCCCTGCCGGCGCCGTGCGCGCACGGCGCCGGCAGGAAATCGGACTTCCGCTCGGAGTTTCGGTGCTAGACGTTTCGCGTTTCGGTGCTAGAATCGAAAAAACGATTGATTGGGAGAGGGAACGGCGCGTCGTGTCGGAGTCCCGAAG
>CAYFYS010000304.1:0-3654 GCA_964347365.1 uncultured Rhodospirillaceae bacterium
AGCGGCTCGATCACACCTACATGATGCGCACCTCGGAGGCGCCACTGCTGAAGCGCCGACCCTCGGAGTACATGGCCGAGATGTACTACACCAGCCAGCCGCTGGAGACCGATCACGCCAAGGCGCTGGAGCTGACCTTCGAGATGGTCAACGCGCGCACCCAGCTTCTCTACGCCTCCGACTGGCCGCACTGGGACTTCGACCCGCCGGCGGTGATCTGGGACATCCCCTTCCTCGACGAGGAGGCCAAGCGCAACATCCTCGGCCTCAACGCCAAGCGGATCTTCGACCTGGAGAAGTAGCCGGGCGATCAGGCGGTGCGGACGGCGACCTCCATCACGCCGATGCGCTCGATCTCGCAGCGCACCACGTCGCCGGGCACGATCGGGCCGACCTCCCCCGGCGGGGAGGCCATGATCAGGTCGCCGGGATAGAGCGTATAGGATCGCGAGGCGCAGGCGATCAGCCGCCGGCAATCGAAGATCTGCATCGCGGTCGAGGTCTCCTGGCGCGGGCGCCCGTTCACGCCGAGCCGCAGCGCGAGCGCGTCGGGATCGGGGACCTCCTCGGCAGTCACCAGCCACGGACCCAGCACCGAGAAGCCGCCGGCCCGCTTGTGGAGGCGGCGCTCGGTTATGTTCAGGCCGATGGCATAGCCTGCGAGACAGTCGAGCGCTTCGGCCTCGGCAACATCCCTGGCCGTTCGGCCGATGATCATGGCGAGCGCGACCTCGTGGTCCGCATTGCGGTCGGCGGACGACAGCATGCACCCCTCGCCGGCACCGACCGGAACGGGGTTCCTAAGGCACAATCGGCAGTCGTCAATCGTCTCGGCGGTTGCGGCGGTGATGCGAGGCTCGGCGTCGGCTTGTGCGGCATGCGCGCTGTCCTTGGCCGATACGCCGATTACCTTGGTCGGGTTGGCCACCGGGCTCTTGAGGCTGACGCTGGCGTGGAGCTGGACGAAGCCCGATTTACGCAAACCCTCCACGCGCACACGCACCGCATCGAGCGCGCCGATCAGCCGGTCGCCCGGTGGCAGGGGCCAACCGGCCTGCCCGATCGCAGCGATGGCCCCGGTGACGTCGATGAGCTGCTCGTTCCTTACCAGGCCGAGCTTGTCGGCGTTGTAGCGGGCAAGCTTCATGCCGCCTCCTGCCCGTGCCCCGAACGCGACATGCGAACGGCGCAACGAGATCCTCGGGGTCAGCATAGCGGCGCGCCCGGGGCGCGGGAAATCCGAGACCGCCGGCATCAGGGTGTCGTCGCCGTCGACAGGAAGGGGAGCAAGACCATTCGAACGAAGTCCGTGAACGAACGCACCGGGATGGCGCGGCTGCGCGCCGAGGCGAGGAAGAGCGGTGGGCTCGTAAAGACATGGCGGCGGCTGAGGCGGTCGGCGGAAGCCGTCGCCCGGCGGTGTCGCCGACAATCTCTCGCAGCCTCGCGCACGGCGTCCGAATCGCCGGATGCGGCGATCGCCGCCCTCGGCCCCGCGTCAAGGGCCGTCTTTGGGGTGTCCCGGCGCGCCCGCCCCGCGTTTCGATTCTCTTGGCGACCAGACGCCCCGAACTCTTGCCTTATTGTCTGGCCGCGGTCGCAAGATTGACCTATCCACGGCTGGTGCTGGTGCTGGTGCTGCACGGCGCCGGCTACATGACGGTGCTGCACGGCGATGGCCATACCTGGAAGGCAACCGACGACCACTCCCTTAAAGACAACGACGGCATCAGCCCCGGCTGGAACCCCGCGCTGACCGGCATCGAGGATCCGAACCCGTCCCATCCGCTTCTCGCCCACGCGCGGGCCGCATGCGTGACGGCGGCGTAACGACGCCGGGCGAGTGGGCGGGATGCGTCACTTCGCGCATGACCGCCGACGAAGACGGGATTCCGGGTCAAGAGCACAGGAAGGCTTCGCGGGCGCCCGCCGCCCAGCGGATACCGTGGCCCGGTATCTCGCGCGGCGCGATCATGGCCGCCCCATCCATCGCGATCGGGTCGTCGAACAGCGGCTCCAGAAGCGGGAAGTCCTCCAGCCAGGTGACGTTGGGCAGCGCACAGGCCAGGTGGACGAACAACGCCGGCAGGAAATGCGGCGAGACGTCGAGTCCGTGACAGGCGGCGATGTGGCCGGCCCGCAGGCATTCGGACAGCCCGCCCATCATCGCGATGTCGGGCTGGACGACGGCGCAGGACCGGGCGGCGAGGTAGGGCGCGAGTTCGACCACGCCCTGGAGGTGCTCGCCGGTCGCGATCGGCACCGGTGAGGAAGCGGCCAACGCGGCGTAGCCCTCCAGCGCGGCGGCCGGCAACGGCTCCTCGAAGAACAGCGCACCGATCTCGCCGCACAGATTGGCGAGCCATCTTGCGCGTGCGAGGTCGCATCGTGCGTTGGCATCGACCATCACGTCGACATCGGTGGGCAAACCGCCCGCAACCTTCCGCATACGCAGGGCATCGCCGCGGTCGCCCGCCAGGCGCAGCTTGACCGCCTTGCAGCCACGCGCGGCATGCCGCAGTGCCTGGTCGAGCGCCTCCTGCGGGTCCTGGCCCGGTCGGAACCCGCCGGAACCATAGACCGGCACGGCCCGGGCGGTCCCGCCGAGCGCCGCGTAGAGCGGCATCTCCAGGGCCTTGGCATGGAGATCCCAGGCCGCGACGTCGATCGCAGCGATCGCCAGATATCCCACGCCGCGCCCCAGCCGGTCGAGCGCGCCGGCGAGGCGGCGCCACAGCGCCTGGGGCGGGAGGCAGTCTCGGTCGGCGACGAAGCGCGCCAGCAGGTCTGCGGCCATGGCGCGCACGACCTCGCCGCCGGCACCGCCGAGGACGTAGCTGAACCCCATCCCTTCGCGCCCGCGGGAATCCTCGAGGGTGACGACGACGACATCGACGGCGGTCATCCCCGATCCTCCCGTCGGACCCGACAGCGGATAGCGCCACAGCTCCACCGCGGCCGATTCGTAGCGCAGCTTCATCCGCACCCTCCCGTCATGCGATCTCGATGCGCACCGGATCCCCGTCCTCGATTCCCAGCGCCGCGCGGACGTTCGTCGCAGCGATCATCTCAATCTGGGCGGGGGGATAGTGGTCGACCTCCGGCAGTATGACGGCCGCTTCGATCCGACCTTCGATCGAGACCTTGTAGCAGCGTGCGTTGCAGTCATGCGGGCCGTCGTTGGGGTTGTCGATGTCGATCCCGTCGGTGCGCTTGAGCCGCACCCAGACGGCGATCGCTTCGGGGTCGTCGAGGACGACGTTCACGGTGCCGGGAAAGGGGTCGATGCCGAGCTTGGCGATAAACTGCGCGCGCGCCCAGTCGAGCCGGGTGAAGTGCCGGCCCTGGCCGATTCCGCTGGCCAGGCGTCCGCGCAACATCGATCTCACCGCGCGTGCAGCCCGGATCGGCGGGTTCGGACCAATGCCGCGCTTGCCACCGTCCACCCGGGCGATACAATGGCGGTCCGATGCGGGCATGATGTAATGGCAGCCTGGCAGCTTCCCACGCTGCATGGGCGGGTTCGATTCCCGCTGCCCGCTCCAGGTTTCCGCTCCGACCGGGCCGGGGGCACTGCGCCCCGACCCGGGCGGCGTTGATCGCGCGCCACACCCGTTCGGACGTCGCCGGCATGGCAAGGTCGCTGATCCCCAG